>NZ_JAYGIC010000068.1:0-20582 GCF_034931105.1 Synechococcus sp. CCY9201
GGCCGCCTCCACGGACTGGGGCGAAGCCGATCCGCAGCTGGCGGCGGCCCTGAAGAGCTGGCGCACCGACCAGGCCCGCCAGCAGGGAGTGCCCCCCTACGTGGTGTTCCACGACCGCACCCTGCTGGAGCTCGCCGCCCGCCGGCCCAGCACCCTGGCGGAACTGGGCAGCGTCGGCGGTATCGGCGCCGCCAAGCTGGAGCGTTACGGCACCGCCCTGCTGGAGCTGCTGGCCTCCAGTGCCAGTCCGTCGCCGTAGCCTCAGGGCCTATCAGCCGCGCCACAGCGATGAGCACCGCCCTCCAGCCCCTGCGCACGATCGAGGTGGCCCTGGAGCAGAACGGCTATCCGGTGGTGATCGGCGCAGGCGCCCTGGAGCGGCTGGGGGAGCAGATCCGTGACCGTGGGGTCAGGGCCGGCACCAAGGTGCTGGTGGTGACCAATCCGGTGGTGCAGGAGCACTACGGCGCCACCACCCTGGCGAGCCTGTCGGCCGCCGGCTTCGAGGCCAGCACCCTGGTGATCGAAGCCGGCGAAGACCAGAAGACTCCAGCCACCGTGGCCCTGATCCACGACGCCGCCTTCGCCCGCAAGCTGGAGCGCGGCTCGCTGATCGTGGCCCTCGGTGGCGGCGTGGTGGGCGACATGGCCGGCTTCGCCGCCGCCACCTGGCTGCGGGGCATCGCCGTGGTGCAGGTGCCCACCACCCTGCTGGCGATGGTGGATGCGGCGATCGGCGGCAAGACCGGCGTGAACCACGCCGGCGGTAAGAACCTGATCGGCGCCTTCCACCAGCCGAAGCTGGTGCTGATCGATCCGCTCACCCTGGCCACCCTGCCCGAGCGGGAGTTCCGGGCGGGCATGGCCGAGGTGATCAAGTACGGCGTGATCGGCGATCCCGAGTTGTTCGGGGCCCTGGAAGCCGCCGCCACCTCCCCAGTCGGTATTGCACACGCCGGTCTGGCCAGCCGCGAGGCGGTGGGTCCGGCCCTGGTCGACACGCTGCTGCTGCGCTCCGCCGCCGCCAAAGCGCGCGTGGTGGCCGCCGACGAACGGGAAGGGGGCCTGCGGGCGATCCTCAACTACGGCCACACCCTCGGCCATGTGGTGGAGACCCTCAGCGGCTACGGCACCTACCTGCACGGCGAGGCGGTGGGGCTGGGGATGCTGGCCGCCGGCGCCATTGCCGTGGAACGGGGTCTGTGGAGCCAAGACGACCAGGAGCGGCAGCGCCGCCTGATCGCCGCCGCCCAGCTTCCCCTGGCCTGGCCGCCGCTGGAGCCGCAGGCGGTGCTCGCCTGCCTGCAGGGCGACAAGAAGGTGAAGCAGGGCCGGGTGCGGTTCGTGCTGCCCACGGCGATCGGCACGGTGGAGATCCGCGACGACGTGGACACCGCCACGATCCTGGCGGCCCTGGATCGGATCACAGCGCCGGATCGGGTGGATTCCCCGGAGCTGATCAGTGCCGTTTGATCAACTCAGCTTGCGCAGTGCTGCCTGATCAGGCCCCCTGGATCGGGATCGGCTGATCGGTCCGGTTGATCGAAGCAGCTGGATGTGGGCTGGCCTTTTTAGGGTCCAGCAAAACGATCAGAACCATGACTCTGGCGGTGAGCGGCGCCTCCGGCAAGACCGGCTGGCGGGTGGTGCAGGAGGCCCTGAAGCGCGGCCAGGCGGTGCGGGCGATCGTGCGCCCCGAGTCCCAGTTGCCGGCTGGTCTTGAGGGGGCGGAGGTGGTGCGACTGCAGCTCCACGATCAGGTCGCCCTTGCGGCGGCCCTGAGCGGCTGCGATGCTCTGGTGATCGCCACCGGCGCCCGGCCCTCGGTGGATCTGCTCGGCCCCTTGAAGGTGGACGCCCTGGCGATCCGGCACCAGATCGCCGCCTGCCGCGACGCCGGCGTGCAACGGGTGGTGCTGGTGAGTTCACTCTGCGCCGGCCGCTGGCTGCACCCCCTCAACCTGTTCGGTCTGATCCTGGTGTGGAAACGGTTGGGTGAGACCTGGCTGGAGAGCAGCGGCCTCGACTGGACCGTGATCCGGCCCGGGGGACTGAGCGAGCGGGAGGAGGGTCTGGAGAGCGAGGGTGTGCGGTTCAGCGGCCCCGACGAGCAGGAGAGCGACAGCATTCCCCGGCGGCTGGTGGCCCAGGTGTGCCTGGAGGCCCTCGAGACCCCGGCCAGCATCGGCCACATCGTGGAGATCACCAGCAGCGATGCTCTGCCGCCCCAGAGCCTGGGCACCTGGCTGGGGGCCTGAGCTCACCACCGATCCCGCAGGCTCAGCCCGCGGGCGGTGTGGGCAGCTCAGGGCTGCTTCGGCTCAGGGCTGGCGCAGAAAGGCTGGGGTGGACAAGGAACCTGGCTCGCCTTTGCTGAAGGCCAACCAGCGGAAATCGCCGAGGGCATGGGGATCGACCAGCCGCAGCAAGGCCTCGCGACGGGCCAGTAAGGCGGCCAGATCGGCGCCGCTGCCCTGCTGCAGGCCATGCAGCCGTTCGGCCAGCCCCAGAGCCAGCAGCGCCTCACCCTGGCGGCACTGTCCCAGGGGCTGCCATCCCTCTGCCAGGGCCGCCGCCTCGAGGCTCTCCAGGCAGATGTGGGCGGTGAGATCCCAGTGGCCAGGGTCCCGCAGGGGATCGGCGCTGGCCGTCTGGTCGCGGTAGGCCATCAGGGTGCCGTCCTGGCGCTGGGGGGCGTAGTAGCGGCGGGCTTCGAGGGCGTAATCGATCACCAGCAGCCGGCCCCGACTCAGCCCGGCGGCACAGCTGCGCAGCCAGGGGGCCAGCTCGGGATGCAGCTCCGTGCACCAACCCGCAGGCAGCGGCGGAACGGCGGGGCCGGCAGCGGCCTCGCTGGCCCTGGGCGGGAGCCCCAGGGCTGCGAGTTGCTCCAAGGCCTCTGGTTCCAGGGGTTTGCCGGGCTCCAGCCGCAGCGCGAGCCCGGCGCTGCCCCCCTCGTGCAGGGCCACCACCTGCTGGCGCCAGAGGGCCCCGTCCCAGACGATCCGCTCCACCGCCAGGGCATCGAGCACCTCGTGGGCCAGCACCACGCCCCGCAGCGGCTGCGCCGCCAGCTGCTCGAAGCTGGCCCAGCGCAGCGGCAGGCTGAGGCCCTCGAGCTGGCGCCGCTGGCGTTCGGCCATGCCGGCATTGGGCTCCACCAGCACCAGTTCGGTGCGGGCCGCCAGCTGGGGCCAGTGCTGCTGCAGGGCTTCGGCCAGCTGGCGGGCCAGCTGACCTTCGCCGGGGCCCGTTTCCACCAGGGCCAGGGGCCCGCTGCCCTGGGCCGCCAGCTCCTCCAGCCAGGCGGCCAGCTGGGGAGCCAGCAGAGCCGCGAATTCGCCCCCCAGGGAGGGGGCAGTGGCGAAATCACCGCGGGGGCCGATGCGGAGATGGCCGCTGCCATAGGCCCCGTGCTCGGGATCGTGCAGCGCCCAGGCCATGAAGGTGCGGAAGGGCACCGAACCACAGGCGCTGCGCAGCCGCTCCAGCAGCCAGGCCGGCGGCGTGGAGGCCTCTGGAGCGGAACTGGCGGGGGCCGGCCGGGGAGCAGGGGGGCGGGTCACGTCAGCCGGCCTGGACGGAGAGAATGCAGAGCTACTGAAGCAGTCGGCATGGGCAGCATCGAGACGATCGGGGCTGAGGGGATCGGGGCCAAGCAGATCAGGCCTGACAGCCTCGGCCCGAACAGGAGCTCTGGACTGCAACAGAACCGTGCAACCTTTCGGCAGCGGCTGGCGGGGTTGGCCCTGGGCCTGATGCTGCTGCTGGGGGGCCTGGGATTCGCCGGCCTGGCCGCAGCGCCGGCCTTTGCCTACGACAACCCGGAGCTACTGCCGGATCACCCCACCCCGGTGATCGATCTGGCCAAGGCCCTCACTGACCAGCAGCGCAACAGCCTCGAGCAGCAGCTCGAGGGCTTCGAGCAGAGCAGCGGCTGGAAGCTGCGGGTGCTGACCCAGTACGAACGCACCCCGGGGCTGGCGGTGCGGGATTTCTGGGATCTGGATGAGCGCAGCCTGCTGCTGGTGGCCGATCCCCGCGGTGGCAACCTGCTCAACTTCAATGTGGGAGAAGCCCTGTTCGCCCTGATGCCGCGCACCTTCTGGGTGGAGCTGCAGACGCGTTACGGCAACCAGTACTACGTGCGTGATCATGGCGAAGACGGCGCCATCGTGGCTGCACTCACCGCAGTGGAGGGCTGCCTGGAACGGGGCGGTTGTCAGGTGGTGCCAGGCCTGCCCCGCGAGCAATGGCTGCTCACCCTCTCCACCTCCATCCTTGGCGGCGTGATCGCGGGGATCGCGGCCTATCCCCGCAAGGAGGGGCGCCGGGTGGAGTGGGCCTGGGTGATGCTGCTATCCCCTCTGTGGCTGATCCTGTTCGGCGCCCTGGGGCTGGGACCGGTGGTGACCCGTACCAGTGATCTGCTGCCGGTGGTCCGCAACTCCCTGGCCTTTCTCGGCGCCGCCCTGGCTGCCTATCAGATTGCAGGCGCCACGATCGGTCGCCACAAGTTGCCAGCGGAAGGGTCGGATCCAGGCTCAAACTCCTGAACCCGAATTCAGCCTCAGATCCAAGAAAGGGACCGGAAACGCCAGTGGTCTGGTGCTGCCGGTCCTGACAGGAACTAGACCAGTCGATTCAGCGCCCGACACTGGGGCGAAGAGGCCTGAACCTCAACGCGCCGATCCCACGGCCTCAAGACGGCACTTCAGGGAGTCGTCATCGCAGGCTGGGCGGGCTGGAACCGAAGCCAGTTGCAATTCACGCTGCAACTCGCCACGGAGCCGGGCCAGATTTTCCTCGTAGAAGCGCCTCAGGTCGTTGTAGCGCTTCACGGGTTGGCCATAGAAGCTGGAGCCCGCCAGGGTAGGGAAGGAGGCCCATTCCGGAGCGAGCTTTGCCACGAGTTGGGGCGTGAGTTCCCCTTGATCAGCCAAGGCCAGAGCACCGCGACGCTGGACAAGGAAAATGGCTGCCTGGTCCTGAGCGTGGGCATTGAAGCCCACAAGGCCCAGCGCCTGACTGGCCATCGTCCAGGTGAAGGGCATGAACTGGTAAGCACCGGCTGCGGCACTGGCATAGCGGGCCGAGCGCACCACTCGGTTGGGATGGCGTTCGAGGCTGTCCATCAGGCCACCACCGAACATGATCCAGTACCCGAGGTCACCACCGTTAGCCCAGGTGCCCTCCGCGTAGCGAATCGTGTTGAGCAGGGCACGACGCTCGGGGGTGATGGCGAAGATGGCCGGAGCAGGCGGTGGCGTGGACGGCTGGACCATCCGGGTGGAAACTCGGGGGGCCGGAGCCTGCGGCAGGGAACTCCAGGGATCAGTGGCTTCGGCGGCTCCGGCCGGAGCTGCCAGGACAGAGGCACTGGCGGAGCCCAGCAATGAGAGGGCCGAAATCAGTGAAAAGGAGCGACGAAGCAAAACGGATGCAGCGAAGGACAGGTCAAGGCAGGGCTAGGAAACAAATCCCCTTAGCCGTGGAATGGCGCAGTCCGCATGACGCATCACGCGGAAATCAAAAGGAATGTAGAAGGAGTTGTAAAAAACTGAACCTTACTTGCTCGATGATTGACCGAATCGGAGAGAAAGCACCGATCCATCGCCGGCGGAATTCTTCGACATCAACCTGGAAGCATGAGACTCAATGCGGGGTCAATTTGGCTAACGAGGGCACCCGACGCGATCTTGACCGTGACGGTCGCACGAGTGTCCACTCGCATCAGAAATGGAACTGCGGCATTCAAACCACCGTCCCGACAGGATTTCGAGGGATTTTGGGTACAGATCATCCAATTGTGCGCCGCAGATACATCGGCACTGCTGATCTTTCCTCAGCAAGGGTAACGATTGCTGCAGCGGCCTCAGCAGCCCCTTGGGTCGGGAGTGGAGTTCCGGTTGGGGGCAGCAAGGGCTGATCCAGTTGCCAGTCGCCGCGTCGCAGCTGCTCCTGGCTGAGCAGCCGATGCCAGCCGATCCGCTGCAGATCCGCCTCCAGCACCGCCGCCTCGGCAAAACCCTCGCGATGCACCAGGTGGATGCCCACGTCCTGGCTGAGGGCCTCGCAGAAACTGCTGTACCCCGGTTTGGTGATCAACCGACCGATCAGGGGCATTGCATCGAGGGGTCGAACCCCAGGCGGCAGGAGCCTGCCATTGGGTGCGGCCGTCATGGCGAGATCGGGCCCAAGGAACACATGGTCGGGCCAGTGCGCCAGCAAGGCCGGATCGAGCGGGAAGCCCATGCCGCCGAAACTGATCAGCACACAGCTCTGCCGATCAGGCGGTAGCTGCAGCCGCTGCGCCAGATCAGCCAGATCGAGCCGGGGGCTGCTGCTGGTGAGGCCGATCGCATGTTCGGGCAGATCCCAGGGCATCGGCAGGGCCAGCGGACAGCGCAGCAGCAGATCCCCGCAGCGGTACAGGGTGCGGCAGTGCTCGGCCCAGTCTGCGAAACGCTTGGCCTGATCCGGTTCCAGCTGGGGATCGGCGGCCATCGGCCCGTAGATCGCATCCCACCCAAAGCTGGCCAACCAGACCAGGGGCAGTCCCGTACGGCCGGCTAACTGGGCAGCCGCCGGCGGCACATCGCCCAGCACCAGGGCAGGCTCCCCCTGCTCCACCAACCAGGACGCCTCCCGCTCCAGCTGATCCGGCAAGGCCCGCTCCAACTCCTCGAGCGCCTCGAGGGTGGCGGCCGGATCGGCGCCAAGGGCATCGGCCTGAATCACCCCCACATCCCAGCGGCAAGGCCGCTGCTCATGGGGAACAGGCCCAAGAGCCAGCTCCAGGAACGAGGCAGGCAGAGCCGTGCTGAGCACCAGCCGCCAGCCGGGCCGCAGCTTGACGAGTTCGGCCAGCACGGAGGCCGTTCGGGATCCATGCCCGAAACCGTGGGCACTGACGCAGGCCAGGATCAACATGAGGAACAGGCCGTGCTGTCGGTAACGGCTGCGGAGCATGCCGCGGCAGGGGGAGCCAGGGGAGCCGGGCCTGGGGCTGGCTCAGACCGCCAGAGCTTCTGCTCGTAATGCAGGGAGCCATCCAGGCCATACCAGCGGTGGCTCACGGCCGCCAGCTCCACTCCCCGGAATTCCACCCAGCTGAAGTGGCGCAGGGTGCGGCCGGCCTGATCCTCTCCATGGCGGGGCACACAGGCGGTGTTGAGGTAGGCGGTGCCACTGCGATCGCGGCAGAAGCTCCGCCGCTCCCCCTGTCCACGCCTGAGGGCATGGTGCATGTGGCCGAACACCACCAGAGGAACGGACCGCTGACGGCGGATCCCTTCCAGGGCCAGGGCCAGATCCTGATCGCCCCAGTCGCCGGCGGAGGCCTTCCAGTCGCGGCCACAGGGATCGCCCGGTTCACTGCCCAGGCCACTCGGACCGCAGTGGGAGAGTACCAGCAGCGGCAGGGAGGGATCGGCGGACAACGCCGCCTCACAGATGCGCCGGGCCGATTCCCGCATCTCCACCGGTCCGAACACAGCTCGCACGGCGCGGGACAGGTGAAAACCGCCGCCGGCACTGCCGGGTCGTGCCCCCACCACCGCCAGGCCGGGGGGAGAGAGCTGCCGCAGATCCCAGCCGCAGTGGAGATCACCGAGCAGGTCCAGCTGGCGTTGCAGGGTGCGACCGCTGGAATCGTGGCCGCTGTCGTGGTTCCCGAGAATGCAGGCGAGCGGCAGCTCCAGGCGGCGCAGCAGGGAGGGGATGCGGGGCTTGCCGTCGCTGAAATCCCCCACCAGCAGCAGGGCATCGGGCCGGATCAGCTCCAGCAGAGCGTGATCGCTCTGGTCCCACTGATCATGGGGATCACCGGCGATCGCGATCCTCAGCAGCGTGCCGCAGGACGCTCCGGATGAGGGACCGCCCGACGGGGAGCCACCTGAGCGGGAAAGGCCTGCTGCGGAGACCGATCGTTCAGCCAATACGGATCCCTAGGCTGGGATCATCCTGCCTGCCCCGAGGTTCCGGTTGGTTTCAGCCGCCCAGCTCACCAACGCAACCGACATCCTGGAGGTGCCCAGGGATCTGGTGGCGGCGATCCGCGAGCTCAGCCGAGAGCGCCGGGCCGTGATCCTGGCCCATTACTACCAGGACGACGCCATTCAGGACATCGCCGACTTCATCGGTGATTCGCTCGAACTCTCCCGCAAGGCGGCCAGCACCGACGCCGACGTGATCGTGTTCTGCGGCGTCCATTTCATGGCCGAGACCGCAAAGATCCTCAATCCCGGCAAGACCGTTCTGCTGCCCGACCTGGAGGCCGGCTGCTCCCTGGCGGATGCCTGTCCGGCCGATGGTTTCGCCGCCTTTCGAGCCGAGCATCCCGAGCACTTCGTGGTGAGCTACATCAATTGCTCCGCAGCAGTGAAGGCCCAGAGCGATCTGATCTGCACCAGCAGCAACGCCGTGGATCTGGTGCAGCAACTGCCGGCCGACCAGCCGATCCTGTTCGCTCCCGATCAGAACCTGGGCCGCTGGGTGCAGCGCCAGAGCGGCCGGGAGCTCACCCTCTGGCCCGGCAGCTGCATGGTGCACGAGACCTTCAGTGAGCAGGCGCTGCTGCAGCTTCAACTGGAACACCCGGACGCCGAGGTACTGGCCCACCCCGAGTGCCAGGAGCATCTGCTGGACCTGGCGGACTTCATCGGCTCCACCAGCAAGCTGCTGCACCGCGCCGCAGCCAGCCCGGCCCAGGAGTTGATCGTGCTCACTGAACCAGGGATCCTCCACCAGATGCGCAAGGCGGCGCCCTCCAAGACGTTCTTCGAGGTGCCCGGAGCCGATGGCTGCAGCTGCAACAGCTGCCCCTACATGCGGCTCAACACCCTGGAGAAGCTGTGGCGCTGCCTGCGGGATCTCAGCCCGGCGATCGAACTCGATGAATCCACCAGCCAGAGAGCCCTGATGCCGATCCAGCGGATGCTGGAGATGAGCCGCTGAGCAGCCTCCCTGGAGCTTGCCTGGGCTGCTCAGTAGCTGTAGTTGGCCACGTACAGAGACTTGCCATCGGAGGGCTGGGAGCCAGGCACGTAGATCCCCCGGGCCGCATCCCCATTGGCCCGGGCCCGGGCCAGCAGGGCCCCATGACCGGCCTCGATGTCAACGCCGGCCCAGTGCTTCAGGCACGACTGCTGCATGGCCCGGCCATAGGAAAAACCCAGATGCCAGGGAGCCCCATCGGCGGCGGCATTGATGGCATTGAGATAGACGCTGGCTTCCTCTTCGCTGAGACCACCGGAGAGGAACAGGATCGCCGGCACACTGGCCGGCACCGTCCGCTCGAGGGTGCGCAGGGTATAAGCGGCGGCCTGCTCGGGGCTTGGAGCCTGGGCGCAACCCATGCCCGGCAAGGTCATCGACGGCTTCAGCAGGCTGCCCTCGAGGAACACTCCGTTGATCGCCAGGGCCTCGTAGACAAGGCGCAGCACCCATTCCTGCACCGCGGCAGTGGTCTCGATGTCGTGGTCGCCGTCCATCAGGATTTCGGGCTCCACGATCGGCACCAGTCCTTCCTCCTGCACGGTGCGGGCGTAACGGGCCAGCCCCCAGGCGTTCTCACGCACGCAGAGCTCCGACGGGCAGCCATCGGCGGTGATGCGCAGCACCGCGCGCCATTTGGCGAAGCGGGCACCACGTTCGTAGTACCGGGCGGCCCGCTGCTGGAGACCCTTGAGGCCGGTGCACCAGCTCTCACCAGACAGCCCACCGGCCAGAGGCTCCACCCCCTGATCGACCTTGATCCCCGGCACCAGGCCCTGGGCCTTGAACAGATCAAGAATCGAGCCACCGTCAGGGGCATCCTGAAACAGGGTTTCCTCGTAGAGGATCACGCCGCTGATCGCGTCGCCCAGGCCTGGGGCGGTGGCCAGCAGGGTGCGATAGGCCCGGCGATGCTCCTCGGTGTTCTCCACTCCTATCGCCGCAAAGCGCTTGCCGATCGTGCCGGTGGATTCATCGGCCGCCAGCAGACCGGTGCCTGGAGCCGCCAGAGCGGCCGCCGTGCTCGCCAGCTCTTCGCGAAAGGCGTCGAGCGCCATGGGCCTGCTGCATCAGTTAGTCCATGGCTAGAGGGACTGCAGCGCGCCGTCAACGGCGCGGCATCGCCAGGATGCGGTGATCGCGCCAGCACCCTGTTCGTTCCGCGCCATGCCCCTGCCGCCGGATGGTCTGCTGCAGCTCACCCCCGAGGGCCTGTACTGCCCGGCGGCCCAGGCCTGGATTGATCCCTGGCGACCGGTGCCGCGGGCGTTGATCAGCCACGCCCATGCCGACCATGCCCGCCCCGGCTGCGGTGAATACTGGGCGATCGGCGCCAGTGAGGCGATCCTGCGGCAACGGCTCGGCAGCGCCATTGAGCTGAACCGCGTCGTCTACGACCAGGAGCTCAGAATCGGCGCGGCGCGGGTGTCATTCCATTCCGCCGGCCATGTGCTCGGTTCGGCCCAGGTGCGGCTGGAGGCCGGCGGCGAAAGCTGGCTGGTGAGCGGCGATTACAAGCGCTGCGCCGATCCCAGCTGCCAGCCGTTCCAACCGGTGCAGGCCGATGTGTTCATCACAGAAGCCACCTTCGCCCTGCCGATCTACCGCTGGCGTCCCGGCGCCGAGGTGGCCGCTCAGATCCAGCGATGGTGGCAGGCGGCACCGGATCGTCCATCGATTCTGTTTGCCTATGCCTTCGGCAAGGCGCAGCGAATCCTGGCGGAGCTCCACGCCGTCGGCGTGAGCGACGAAGTGTTGCTCCATGGCGCCGTTCAGGCCCTGATGCCGGCCTACCGCGAGGCGGGCCTAGCACTGCCGCCCACCCAGGCAGTGAGCGCAATCCCACGGACCGACTCCCTGGCGGGGCGGCTGATCCTGGCTCCCCCGGCCGCCCATCGTTCAGCCTGGATGAAGCGCTTCCGCTTGCCCCAGACGGCCTTCGTGAGCGGCTGGATGGCGGTGCGCGGCGCCCGGCGGAGGCGAGGCTTCGAACGCGGATTCGTGCTGAGCGACCATGCCGACTGGTACGGCCTGGTGCGCACGGTCAAGGAAACCGGCGCCCGCCAGGTGTACGTGACCCATGGCAAGGCCGATGGCCTGGCCCGCTATCTGCGTGAGGTGGAGGGGATCAGCGCCGAGCCGCTGGAGGGGCCTTTCGTGGATGAGAGGGGCGACGACGCAAGCCAGTGAGCGGACGTGAAGAGCCTGCACTGTGGCTGCCACAGCGGAAACCCACTGGTGATGACTTCATTTGCGAGCCGTTCATGAAGCCTGATTCATGTCTGCTGGAGCGGGCCGTGAAGCACTTCGATCCCTGCCATCGCCTCAGCGCGGAGGAAGAACGGAAGCTGCTCGAGGCCACCATCCAGGCGCCCACCAGCTTCAACATCCAGCACTGGCGTTTTGTGATCCTGCGTGATCCGGCGCTGCGGGCCACGATCCGCGAGGACTACGGCCACGACGAGGCCCAGATCACCGATGCCTCCGTGCTGGTGCTGTTCACTGCCGACGTCAAGGCCTGGAGCAAGCGGCTGCAGCGCGATGAGGCCCAGCGCTCGATCGGCCTGGCGATGCAGACCCTGATGCTGGCCGCCACCGGCATGGGCTATCAGAGCTGTCCGATGATCAGCTTTGGGATCGAGAAGCTGGCCGAGCTAGCTGATCCACCTGCCGGCAGACCACGTGATGGGGCCGATGGTGGCGATCGGCAAGGGCAACCAGGAGCCCTGACCGAAGCCCGGCCAGCTGCCACTGGAGGAGCGGGTGGTCGAAAACGGGTTCTGAGCTGTTGCAGGGCACATCAAGCTTTTCGACCCCCAATCCTGCTGGGATCACTGGAGACAGGGCAGTGCCCCCGTTGGCCGCCTGCGCAGAGATCCACCTGCACTGACGGGTTCGTCGACGTCTGATTCCGATCACAATTGAATAGACACGCGCTTTCAAGAGTCACCTCAAATGAGCAAACGATTAATGGCTCATTTGAAGATAACTGTGTTGAATTTGCCACCAGGCATAAATCCCTCATCCATGAGTCATTTGTAGCGGGGCACAGTATCTAGACCAGCTCTTCGCTTGCATCGAGATCCAACCGTTACCATCTCTCGAAGCCAGATACCACAAAGATCATTAAAACCAGCCCTGCGAGTTTGAACCGTTCCATTCCACGAACTGCAGGCTGACAGCCTAGATGCGACAAGAAGTTGATGTTCGCGACGAGGAAGGGACGTGATAGCACTCGATTCGCGATGTCAGTCGATTGGCCGAGGATCCAGGCAACAAGCTCACGCCAAAGCAGCGCCAACTCTGGTGTCAGGCTGTCAAGATAACGGAGAATAAGATGATCAAGCCGCTTGCCCGCGCAGAGCCTCAGCGACAGGCCAGAGTCGAACAAGCTTGTACGCTAGCCAAGCAGCGTGATCTAAAAACCTGTCAGATCACTCTTCGAGACCGCAACAAAGAGGGCAAAGTCAATCTCGAAGCTGATCACCTAGACTTGAAGCAGCGCCATAAGAACCTTGGCAGCAGTGTCGATAATCCCATCACACTCTGCAGCGAAGCACACGATCAATACCATGGATGGAATGATGGAAACAATAAACTCTGCCTTGCCAGAATGGCAACGGTTGAATAATGATTGTTGCCACGATAGGCGCCCATCTCGAAACACCCGACTAACGGCGCGGACAAAATCAGGCGCAACACTCAGCCAGCATGTTTTGCAACGTTATTTTTCAAGAAGCGAAGCCTTGTTCGAGTGGCTCAGGCAAAAGCCATCGAAATCCGCGATGGTGACGCGATCAAATCGGACAAGCGTTCCTTGGCTGCTCCCCTGAGCCTTGCTCACCACCTGTCCGTCGTGGTGGTGGCCCTGGGTCTGGTACTGACGGCCTGGCTCCCGGCGATGCTGCCGTGGCTACCACTGCCCGCTGGCGTGCTTGAGATGGCGCTCGGGGCATGGATCGGTCCTCAGGGTCTGCACCTGGTGAGTGTTGGTCCCTTTCTCACGAACATCTCCGCCTTCGGCATGGGGATGCTGTTTCTGGTGGCCGGCCTTGAGATCCAGCCGGACCTGCTGCGCGGCAAGCCGCTGCAGCGTGCCCTCACGGCCTGGTTTGCGTCCGCCGGCCTCGCCGTGGTCGTGGCGATGCTGCTGGTGAGCTTCGCTGGTTTCGACAATCTCCAGATCGTGGCTCTGGCACTCACCACCACAGCCCTGGGCATCCTGATGCCGGTGCTGCGGGATCGCACCCACCTCCCGGAGAGCTATGCCCGCACGCTCATCAGCGTGGCCACCCTCGGAGAGGTGGCGCCCACCGTGATTTTCAGCCTGCTGCTGGCAGGACAGCGTGCTCCAGAAGAGGCCACCATTCTCGTTGCCTTTGGCTCCGTTTCGATCTTGGGACTGCTGCTGGTGCGAAGGCATCAGTCCCGCTGGGAGGAACTGTTTGAGCACACCATGCAGCGATCGGCCCAGTTGCCCACCCGCCTGGTCGTGGGTGCGCTGATCCTGATGGTGGTGCTCAATAACGTCGTTCAGATCAACCTGGCGCTGGGGGGACTTGTGCTCGGCCTGCTGGTGCGTGAGGGCACTGCCCATCGGCATCGTCTCAAGATCGGAGAACGACTGGATGGTCTGGGCCAGGCCTTTGCGATTCCACTGTTTTTCATCGTGTCAGGCATGCAGCTTGACGTCCGTGCGCTGGCTCAGGCGCCAAGCCTCTGGGGACTGGTACCACTGCTGGCGTTAGCCATGCTGCTGGTGCGGGGGCTTCCCGTCTGGCTGCTGCTCCGAAAGCAGCTCAGCCCCCGGTCGCGGCTGGCTCTGGCTCTGGACAACGCCACCCAGCTGCCCCTGGTGGTGGCCATGGCCGTGATGGCGCGTCAGGCAGGTCTGTTGACACCACCTGATGCCACCGTGCTCGTGGCAGCCGCCGCACTCACGGTGCTGCTGTTTCCGGCCCTGGCCACCGTGGTGCTGGAGGGGGACAGACCCCTGAGCACTGCCGAGCTCACAGGCTCAGAACCGCCTGGTCCTGGTCAGCCAACTCAGCCAAGCTGAGCAAGCCATTGAGGTTCCCCCTTTTCGGTGGGCAGGTCTCAGAGCTTCTCTGGGATGAGTGTACGGACAGGGATGAACTCCTGCCCGTAGTCGAACGGGCTCAGTTTCCGGGGGCCACGTCAGATGAGAGGCGTCGTTCAGGGTTGTCGTAGCCCTCAATCAAGAAGCAGGATCGCACTGCAGTTGCTGGGGTGAAATCAGGACTTGCCGATCGTCATCAAGGTCCATGTCCAGTTTCAGGGTGGGAAAAGAAGTTCTCCACCAAAGCGTGATATCCCAGCAGCATCCTTCCGCTCTGCGGGCGACGGTGCTGATGAGCCTGCTGCGAGGCGGGGCGGCTACCGCTCGATCCGCCAGGAGTCCCGGGAATTGCCTGCGACATCCAAAGGTCCAGAAGCTGGGAGTGATGGGAACCGGCCACTGGCTCGTCTTGATGACGATATTGACAGCCCTTGGGCCAGAATCTGGAGGTTGCGTCACCGCTACCTGTCTCCTGAACCGGGGGAGCGGAAGCAGGTTGACGACTGAAAGCTAGACTGGCACGTCTTACAACTCTCTAGCTGACATTGCAAGCGATTGTGGAGAGAAGCTCCAGCACAACAAATCCGCTGACAGGAATGAAAGATCGTGACCAAACTGCGCAGTGCCTCCCGGCCTCATTAGCATGATCCGCAGAATGAGATCTTGAGGCTTGAAAAACTGAAAAGATCTTGTGATGCGTACCTGAAATGAGAGTCGAAACCATGAAGGACTTCAGACTGGATGGCCAAAGGGCGCTGATCTCAGGCGGTTCAAAGGGCTTGGGTGCAGCCATCGCTGAAACATTTGCCGAAGCCGGAGCTGATATCGGAGTGATCGGCAGGAACACGGCAGGACTCCACAACACAAAGCGCCTTGTAGAAGGGAAAGGGCGACACTGCGATGTGATCACGGCAGACCTGGCTTGCGCCGAAGGAGCACAAAGAGCGGGAGACAAAGCCCTGGAACTTTGCCCTGCATGGGATGTTCTCGTCAACAATGCAGGCATCGCCGCCATAGTCAAACCGATTCTGGAAACTAGCCAGGCTGAGTGGGACGAGACTTTTGACTTGAATCTGCGCTCTATTCTACTACTTTCTCAAGCCTTAGTTCCTCAGATGATCGCACGAGGAAGTGGGAAGATTGTGAATATTTCGTCGATTGGAGCCTTTGTCGGCTCGCCAGGCCTGAGTGCCTACGCCGCATCTAAGGCGGCACTGAATCAGCTCACACGCACCATGGCGGTTGAATGGGGTCCGCATAAAATCCACGTGAATGCTATCTGCCCGACAGTGATCCTCACTGATATGGGGCACGCAATCTGGGATAAACCGGCCATGAAGGAACAGAGAGAACTGAAGGAAAAGAGAATCCCCTTGCATCGCTTTGGCGAACCCAAGGAGGTCGCCAATGTCGCCCTGTTCCTTGCCAGCGCAGCATCAGACTTCATCCATGGCGTATCACTCCCGCTTGATGGAGGCATGACGATATCACCCTAGCGAGATTATCCTGTCATGCAGGAAACTGAGCATCAGGTTCAGGGCAAACAAGCTTTGGACCGACTCGCACATTCTCAAGCCACTGATTGAATGCGCACGCGAACGGAGCCACCAGTTCAAAGTAGCTGCACAGAAGGCCCTGATCCTCCCATTGCATCTGATAGGCAATGATGTCTTCTTGTGAGTAGACTCTGGTGATTTCAAAGCACGTCCTGTTGCTGTCCCACTGATTCACAACCAACCCAGCCTCTGCAAGGGGTGGATCATAACTGCAATCAAGAACATGCCAACCGCCATCCAACCAGACCTCAACCCAGAAGTGGGTGGGCAGGAATTCAGAAGGATGCAGGCTCTGAATTCCTGCAGGGATGATATCTCCGAAACAGATCTCGCCAACTCGCCCGCGAACCCCATATCCCAGCACTCCCAACCGCTGAAGCAACTCGATACCCTTGACATAGCAATTGTTCGCCGGACTTTCTGAAGAGACAGCCCAGGCATAGGGTCGATCTCTGATTGCATTGAAGATGCGTCGCGCTACCGGATGATCAGTGAGATAGTTCATGGCAGTTCTCAATCAGGGTGCCCATAGGTTTGCGAATCAATCAAAGAACTTTAACCATAAGTCATCAGTCAGAGGTATCCAAACAGGTCAAAGTCCTTAGCATAGATCCTGCGTAGGTTGGCGATCGCCACATCACTTAGCCCTGATGCTGACGCATCGATTGACAGGGCCGCTTCCACCTGGACAGGGTCGGGTGAGCGAAGCTGGATGCCTGTGATTGTCTGCAACAGATCAAGATCGGCTTTCCAGGTCTCCGCCTTGAACACACGATCAACATAGAGCTTTTCCTTGAACTCCAGGAACCTATGCTGAGGTCGAAACAGGGGATGGGACAGCAACGGTGAATCGGCTTCAACGTTGGCGGCAATCGCATCTGCTGACGATCCAAAACGCATCAATTCACGGCGTAAAGCGGTCAGCTGAGTGATCTGCTGGCCCGCATCCACACGGCGCATAACCGCGAGAAAGCGATCGATCGGATGACGGACAAAAGCATAGACAAACGCTGAACTGAAGAACAGCCGATCGCACCTGAAACATTCCTCCACCGTCAGAGGCCTGATCTGGAAACCAAGATAGGCATCAAGGAAAAGATCTCCGCCACTGCATGGGATCGGCAGAAAGATCAGATTGTCACGACGAAATTGCGGTGGGAAAACGTCGTTCTGGTAATTGCGAATCAGGCGCAGGCGCTCGCTGAGCGCCTTGGAGGCTTTGGAGGCGGAAAGGAGCTGGCTGAACATCAGAAGAATAAACGAGCCTCCAGACCAACCCTGTTCCAGCCGGCCAGCCGTGTCATCTCACCTGCGGGCGGGAACAGAACATCCGGCTTGCGTCTGGGCCATGGGCTGGCTCCTGGAGCATGGGCTTGCGCCTGGGCAGCTGGTTCTGTTCATGGTGGTTGGCCACCACAGCGATCACTGCCATCATCGCCGTTCAAAGGCTCAGCACCGCCTGGTTCTGGGCCTTCATCTGCGCTGCCCGCTCAGTCTCGGTGAGGCCGTCCGCCCCGGGGATCTGGGCGGCCATCTGGTTGAGCCATTCCATCAGCTGCTCCAGCTGCTTATCCATCGGCAGCACCCCCAGGCCACGGGCCAGCACCTTGGCGGTGCTGCCACTACCGGCCTGATAGACCAACCGGCCGTGCAGGTGCTGGGGCAGACCCTGACGCAGCAGGCGGAAGGCGGGCTCCTCCATCGGTGTTTCCAGGGCGATGTTGGGTTTCTCTGATTTGATGCGGGAGAAGCCGCAACGCCTGGCCAGCAGCTTCAGCTTCATCAGCTGCAGCAGCGAGATCACCGGTGCCGGGATGGCGCCATAGCGATCGACCCAGCCGGCGGCCAGCTCCACCAGAGCCTCCTGGCTGGAGCAGTCGGCAGCCGCCCGGTAGGCCGCCATCTTCTCGTCGTTCTCGGTGATCCAGTCGCCTGGGATAAAGGCCGTGATCGGTAGATCGATCTGGGTGTCGTCCACGGCGGGGATGTCCTGCCCCTGGATCTCCGCGAGGGATTCCTGCAGCATCTCCATATAGAGATCGAAGCCGATCGTTTCCATCTGGCCGCTCTGCTCCACCCCCAGCAGATTGCCCACTCCGCGGATCTCCATGTCGCGCATGGCCAGCTGGTAGCCACTGCCGAGCTGGGCGAATTCCTGAATCGCCCGCAGCCGTTGCCGCGCCGCTTCACTGAGGGACGCATCACCGGGATAGAACAGCCAGGCATGGGCCTGGATGCCGCTGCGTCCTACCCGACCACGCAGCTGATAGAGCTGGGCCAGGCCGAATTTGTGGGCATCCTCGATCAGGATCGTGTTGACGCGGGGAATATCCAGACCGCTCTCCACGATCGTGGTGCAGAGCATCAGATCGGCCTCACCGGCATTGAACGCCACCATGGCGCTCTCCAGTTCTCCCTCCGCCATCTGGCCGTGGGCCACCAGCAGCCGCAACCCCGGCAGCATCACCCGCAGCTGGGCGGCCACCTCCTCGATCCCCTGCACCCGCGGCACCACATAGAACACCTGGCCACCGCGATCCAGTTCCTGACGGATGGCACTGCGCACCGCCTCTTCATCCAGGGAGGCCAGATGGGTCTTGATCGGGCGACGCATCGGCGGCGGCGTGGTGATCAGGCTCATTTCCCGCACCCCCGACAGGCTCATGTAGAGGGTGCGGGGGATTGGCGTGGCCGAGAGGGTGAGCACATCCACATCCTTCCGCAGTGCCTTGATCTTTTCCTTCTGATTCACACCGAAACGCTGCTCCTCATCCACCACCAGCAGGCCCAGCTGCTGAAAGCGGGTGCCCTTGCCCAGCAGCTGATGGGTGCCCACCACCACATCCACGGTGCCGGCGGCCAGCCCCTCGCTGATCGCCTTGCGTTCGGTAGCGGTGCGGAAGCGGTTCAGCAGGCTCACCTTGAGCGGATAGGGGGCAAAACGCTCACTCAAGGTGCGCCAGTGCTGCTGCGCCAGCACCGTGGTGGGGGCCAGCATCGCCACCTGCTTGCCTGCAGTGACGGCCTTGAAGATGGCGCGGATCGCCACCTCGGTCTTGCCGAAGCCCACGTCGCCGCAGACCAGCCGATCCATCGGCTTGGACTGCTCCATGTCACGCTTGACGTCCGCGATCGCCTTCACCTGATCGGGGGTGGGTTCGTAGGGGAACGAGTCTTCGAGTTCGTTCTGCCAGGGGCCATCCGCGGGGAAGGCAAACCCCGGTGCCTGGTGCCGTTCGGCGTAGAGCTTCACCAGATCGAGCGCCACCTTGCGGATCGCCTTCTGGGCCCGCTCCTTGGCCCTGGTCCAGGCCACACCGCCCATGCGGTTCAGATCCGGCGGGTTGTCGCTGGTGGCGCGGTAGCGGCCGAGGCTGCCCAGCTGATCGGCGGCGACGCGCAGCAGGCCATCGGCGTATTGCACCACCAGGTAATCGCGCGATTCACCGCTGATCGCCAGCTTTTCCAGCTTCAGGAAGCGGCCGATGCCATGGTTGCGGTGCACCACGAAATCACCCGGCTGCATCTTGTTCGGGTCGACCGTGCGACTGGCGGCCTTGCGACGACGGCGCACATAGCCCGTGGCCGCCAGGGCGTGCTGGCCGAAGAACTCGCGATCGGTGATCAGTACCAGCTTCCAGGCCGGCAATTGCAGGCCCTCGATCTCAGCGGTGCCCCGCGTCTTGAGCGCCACGGGGGTGTACTGCTCGATCAATCGATCGATGGCCGGAAAGTCGGCCGGATTGGGCACGAAGCGGGCGAGGCAGTCGTGTTCCTCCAGCAGGGCAACGGCGCGGCTGGGCTGGGCCGAGAGCAGCCACACTCTTGCCTTCTCCGCCACGAAGCCCTTGACCAGGCCCGCCAGCTTGCCGAAGGCGTTGGGATAGGCCGGCACCGAGCGGCTGGCCAGATCCAGGCTGTTGGGGTGGTTGTCGGTCTCGTGCAGTTCCGCCAGATCAAAGCCGGCGAAGCCATCGGTCTGCTCCAGGGCCTCGAGCGGCGGGCGATGCAGCAGCGGCGGCAGCAGGGCAGCGATGGCGGCGGCATCGGTGTCGCCCGAGGCCCGCGCCAATTCCTCGCAGACATCGCGGTAGTGGTCGCCGGCGTGGTCGACCCACAGCTGGCCATGGGAGAGGCAGTGGCGCCGCTCATCCACCGCGATCAGGGTGTTGGCCGGCAGATAGCTGAGCAGTGAGGCGGGTCGCTCCCAGGCCAGGCCCAGCAGGCGCCGCATCCCCTCCGGCGTGCCGCCCTCCAGCAACTGCTCGGTGGCCTCGGGGCTGAGCAGCTGCTCCAGCCCATCGGGCATCGACTCGCGCAGGGCCTCGGCGATCAGCGGGCCATAGCCGGTGGGGGTGAGCCGCACCACGGCGATGCCATCAAGGGAGCGCTGCGAGGCCGGATCGAACTCCCGCAGCTTCTCCAGCTCCTCGCCGAAGAACTCCAGCCGCACGGGCAGCTCGGCACTCACTGGAAACACATCGACGATGTCGCCGCGGCGGCTCCAGCTGCCCTCCTGCTCGATCGTGGGCACCCGTTCGTAACCCAGGCGCGTCAGCGTGACAGCCAGCGCCTCGAGATCGACCGTGTCGCCCTTGCGCAGGCTCAGGCACTCGGCTCTGAGAGCCTCGGGCGGTGGCAGGTGTGGCTGGAGGGCCCGCTCCGTGGCGACGATGGCAAGGCGACGGGCGTTGCCAGTCTTCGCCCCCTGCTCCGTCCCGTCCAGCAGTTCGCTGAGCACCTGCAGCTGACCCCAGGTGATCTCACTGGTGGGATCAAAGGGCTCGTAGGGGCTGCCCTCGCTGGTGGGGTAGAGCTGGCAGCTGCCCCAGCCCATCAGCTCCAGCAGGGCCGCCCAGCGGCCGGCTTCCTCAAGGGTGGGCACCACCACCAGCAGCGGCGCGTCGGCGGCCCCCGCCAGGGCACTGCTGACCAGGGCCCGCGCCGCC
>NZ_JAYGIC010000069.1:0-16748 GCF_034931105.1 Synechococcus sp. CCY9201
GCGCCTGCCGCCCCACCAGCACCGCCGCCAGGAGGCACGCCCCACCGCCGAGGAGCAGCAACTGGCCGCGGCGCGTGCGGAGCCAGGTGGCCTGCATGGATCCGTCGTCCAACTTCAATTACTATACGGTTTAGTTCAGTTTTTGGCTCTGGATTGGTGCCGTCTCCTCCCGCCAGTTCCGCCCGGCGTCAGCGCTCCCTGCGCAAGCGTGACGCCATCCTCGAGGGGGCCCGCGGCGAGTTCCTGCGCCACGGCTATGCCGCCGCCTCCATGGACCGGATCGCAGCAGCGGCAGCCGTGTCCAAGGCCACCGTCTACAGCTATTTCCTAGACAAAGAAGCCCTCTTCCGTGCCCTCACCGAGCAGATGGTGGGCCATCGCCTCTCCGGCCTGTTCGGCGCTTCACCCCAGCAGGCCCTGCCCGCCGAGCCCGCCGCCGCCCTGCGCGAACTGGCCAACCGCTGCCTCGCCAGCCGCCATACCCATCCGGAGTTCCTCTCCTTCCTGCGCCTGGTGATCGGCGAATCGGAGCGGTTTCCCGAGCTGGCCAAGACCTTCGTGAGCCAGCTGGAACGCACCGGCGTGGGTCAGGTGGTGCAGTTGTTTTCTGCCACGCCCACCAGCCAGCCCGATCTGCGCGCCCGCATCTTCATGGGTGCCCTTGTGCATCTGATCCTCATGCAAGACCTCCTGCATGGCAGCGAGGTTGCCCCCGTCGACCGGGATCAGTTCGCCGACCTGCTGGTGCATCTGATGAGCGCGTCGGTCGGTGGAGAGGCCACGGCGGAGGGCACAGCAGAGGTCGATCGGATGGCCAACGAGTGCTGAATGGAGCGACAAGCGCCTCGGCACATCGGTTGCTCAAGCCCAGGGCAACCTCACGAGCAGCAAGGGGATTGCGTCATCCTGGCGATCAATGCACCGGTGCCGTGACTCAACTTCTGGCCCTGCTCCTGGCGGTGTTGCTCGCCGTGCCGGGCGCCCATGCCTCCGAACAGTTCAGCTGCGCAGGTGATCCGCTCAGCGCGGAGGTCTTTCAAGGAGCCGTGGATGCCACAGGCATCCCCAACAGCAATGGCGGCACTGTGCCTGGTGCGTTCATCGTGATCCGGTGGCGGGGCGTCAGCCTGCAGCTGCCACGCACCAATAACGCCGGTCCCCCCAGTTACACCGACGGGCGCTGGTGGTGGCAGGCGCTCGATCCCGACCGGCCTGAATTCTCACAACGACGTGGAGACCTGGAGCGCTACAGCTGCGAGCGGCTGCCTCAGGCCATGGGCGCTGGCACGGGTGACGATGCTGAGGCTGTGTGAAATCGTGACCTCAGGCCCGAGATTGGACCTGTGTGTTCAAGAGAGAGCCGAACAACAAGGATCTGTCCAGCGATGGTGGCGACGGACCCAGAATGTTCAGGGCCTGGGGATACCAAGCAATTCAGCCCCATACTGCTCACTGAACATGGCCTGAAGCTGCCATGCTCTCAGCAGTGACTTGGAAACCCTGCGGAGGTCTTCAAGTTCGGTGCAGCTGTCGATGGCTCGTGAATGAGCCTCGACAAAGAACTCTCTGTTGATGGAAAGAGACTCAGTCATGGCAATGGCGATGGGGTTGGGGTTGGGCAACCGAATCGGCTCAGCGTCAACCGATGCCCAGCAGGCCGCGGGTGAAGGCTTCGCCTCCCAGGGCGAATTCGGTGGCCAGCAGGGCGATGAAGCCGAGCATGGCCATACGGCCATTCAGCTTTTCGGCGCGCTCGTGGAAGCCCCAGCCGCGCTCGGCGCTCACCACTTCCATGCGGGGTTCCGTGGCGAAGGCATTGAGGCGACCACCGTCTTCGGTGGTGACAGTGGCACCGCGGATGGCGGCGCGATCAAGGGCGCTGGGAGCAGAGAGAGTGGCCTGGGTCATGGGTGGAGCGATCTGAATGAAAGAACTGTAACAGATTATTACGGGTTCCCATCGATCTGGCGTTTCGCGGGCGTCTGCTCGATCAGCGACAAGCCGCTAAGCGCTCGGCTTCTCGGCGACCACCGCAAAGAACGGATCCCCCTTGCCGCCCAGCCAGCCCAGCGGTCCTGCCGCCCGGGTGGCTTCGGCGATCAGCTTCGGCATGGGCCAGCCCTGCGCCACCAGCACCCGGGCGACGATCTCGAGATGGTCCCGGTCGTCGCCATCGGTCCAGATCCGCGTGGCCTTCTGAGCGAACATGCGGTTCGAGAAGGACACGATCAGCTGGCCGCCGGCTCGCACCACCCGCAGCAGTTCGGCCGCCACCGGCTCGGGCTGCTGCAGGTATTGCCAGCCGGCCACGATCAGGGCCGCATCAACGCTGTCTGACTCCAGGGGCAGGCGCTGATCCACGTTGAGGTTCTGCACCCAATGGCGGCTCAGCCGTGGGTTGGCCTCCAGCTCCCTGGCGTTGAGGCCATGGCCGATCACCTCGGCGGCGCTCAGGGTTTCGGGCAGATGGCTGACCCAGCTGCTCATCAGATCCAGCACCACCGCCCCCGGCGGGATCCTCTCCTGGTAGAGCGCCGTGAGCCGGCTGCGAAACGCCCCATCGAGATGGTGCACAAAGCGGGGTTCGGCATAAAACAGGCCGTCATCGGAGCGATCCTGTTTCCAGCGGTCCTGCGCGCTCAGCACGGGATTGGCCATGGTTCACTCCACTCCAACGGGATCGGTACTGCAGGCCCTGGGACGCGGACAGACCAGCAGGCCGTCCTTGGGCGAGGGGCTGGGGATGATCGCCAGCGTCAGGTTCTGATCCGGCTCCAGCGCCAAGGTCAGCGGCTTCAGCAGCCCCACGATCAGCAGCCGGATCTCCAGCTCCGCCAGCGCCTTGCCGAGGCATACCCGTTCACCACCGCCAAACGGCAGCAGGGTGGCCGTGCAGGTTCCAGCCAGATGCCGCTGCGGCCGGAAGACCTCCAGATCCTCCGTGGCGGAGCCGTGGCGATGGCTGGCGACGATGCTCACCTGCACCACCCGATCCGCCGGCACCAGCACCCCATCCAGGGCAATGGGCTGCCGGGTCCGGCGAAAGAAGCCCCCCACCGGCGGGGTGAGCCGCATCACCTCCTGCACCACCGCATCGAGTCGCGGGGCCCGAAGGGGGTCGTAGGGGGTGGTGGCCTCCCCCGGCGGAGGGGGCCAGGGCAAGCTGTCGAGCTCCTGCTGCAGCCAGGCCAGCTCCGCTGGATGTTGCAGCAGGGTCAGCACCAGGCAACTCAACGCCGAGGCAGTGGTTTCGTAGCCGGCGAACAGCAGCAGGAGCAGCTGCTCCGCCACGTCGTCGTCGCCCAGGGGCAGGCCGGCCTCATCCAGACCTCCGGCCAGCAGATCGAGTCCGCCGGCAGCGAGGGGCGCTCCGGAGGCAGCGGCGGCCTGCGCCTTGTCGAGCACCGCGCCCAGGCGCCGCAGCAGCCGCTGCCGGGCCTGGCGGGCCCGGGCAAAGGGGCTGCCGGGCAGGGCGAACGGCAGAGAGAAGAGGCCCTGGCACCAGGTTTCGAAATCGACGAACAGGGCATCGCGATCGTTCGGATCGAGCCCCAGCACCGTGCTGGCGATCACATGAAAGGCAAACCGCCGCAGCCTGGGCACCAGGGCCACGGGGGCTGCGGCGCTGAGCAGCTCCTGGCTGAGCGCATCGACCAGCGCCACGATCGCGGGGCTGTAGCGCTTCAGAGCCGCGGAGGCGAACAGCTGGCCCACCACCCGACGGCGGGCCTTGTGATCGGCCCCGTTGCGGTTGGCCAGCGACAGGGGCCCCAGCAGCTGCCGCACACTGTCCGGCCACCAGCCCTCGATGGATTCGCTCTGGGCGAACAGGTCGCTGATCGCCCGGTCCCCCCGGATGAAGACGGTGCGCTGCCCCAACAGGGTGGTTTCGTGGACATCGCCATAGCGCTCGAAGTTCGAGCGGGCGAAATCAGGGTCGCGAAAGAAGGCCAGGGTCTCCAGCACTCCGCTCACCGCTGGCGTGCGGGGCAGGGGCCGAAGGGTGTCGGGATCGGGGGGCAACCAGCGTCATCCGCAGTGGTTCCCAGGCTGGCAGCCAACAGAGGGCACCGCGACGCCGGGCCGGGCCGGGCCGGGCCGGGCCACGATGGTCACTCCGTGATTGCCCTGTGACCTTGCCCGCCACCGATCCCCCCACCACCAATCCCGCTGGCGCTGATCCAGTCGGCGCTGCTCCAGCTGGCAGCGAGGTGCGAGAGGCTGCACCCGCTGCCCTGCTCGAGCGGCTGGTGGGGGTGGCCGGAATGGAACGGGGACACCGCCGACTGGTGCTGCTGCTGCCCCAACTGGGGGATTTCGACAGCCTCGAATACGCCCAGGCCGTGGTGGCGGCCCTGCCGCAGCTGGAGTCTGCCGGCATCGCCGTCCTGGCGATCGGCATCGGCCATGAGGACAGCCGCCAGCGGTTCTGCTCCTTCACGGGGTTTCCGCTCGAACGACTCCAGGTCGATCCGGATCCCCAGCTGCATCAGGCCCTGGGGCTCTATGGGGGCTTACGGGGGATCGGCGGGCCCTGGCCGAACCTGCTGCTGATGTGCGCCGGCATCGGTTCGCCCGGCACCCTGGCCGAGGTGCTGCGCGGCTACACGGGCGATCGAGGAGCTCCCCAGCGGATCGCCGACGACGAGACGATCCGGGCAGGTCTTTTGCCGCCGATCAAGGGGTCGTTCTTTGCCAGAGCTGGTGGAACGGGATTCCAGCGACCCTTCGAGCTGGCCACGGTGCGCCTGCGCAACATGACCGAAGTGCTGGGCCACTGGCGCACCTACGTGCCTTGCGACGACCACCTGACCCAGAGGGGCGGCACCTTTCTGCTGGAGGCCGACGACACCCTGCTCTACAGCCACCGGGACCGCGGCATCCTCGGCTTCTCGGCAACCATGGCCAGGCCGCTCAGCTTCCTGGATCCTTTCCTCACGCCATCAGGCGGAGAACCTCAGCAGCCGTGAGATCCTGCGCGGCCCGAGGCGGTTCATCCCCTGCGAGGGATCAGAGCCGTGCCAGCAACTCGGCCTTCTTGCTGCTGAATTCCTCTTCGGTGAGGATTCCCTTGGCCTTGAGATCCCCGAGGCGCTCCAGGGCGGCGTAGGGATCATCAGAACCGCCGGTTGTCGCGGTCGCGGCGGTGGCGGTGGTCTGCGCCGGGCCTTCGGGGGCCAGTTCGCTTGCCAGGCTGATCTCCGGGAACTGGGACAGGGGCCGATCGCCCTCCGGTGTGGAGAGGATCAGATCACCGGTGCCGCTCTGAAGGGAGACGCCGCGAATCGCCTGGCCGCCCACATCAAACACTCTGCAGTGGCCGCTGTGCTCCACCGCCAGCCGACCTGCAGCGGGGAACACGGCGTAGCGCAGCTCGTTCTGGGCACCGCTCGAAGCAGGAACGCCGAGCTCAGCCGGCCACCAGCTCGGCTGCTGCTGCATCATCGCCATGGGCTGCATGGGGCTCATGGGCTGCATGGGGCTCATCGGTTGCATCTGCATGGGAGCCATCACCGCGGCCTGATGCTGTGAGCCCGAGCCACTGCTGCTCTGCTGTTGAAGGCCGCCAGCGTGGCTCTGCTGCTGCTGGCTGAAGCCGCCGGCGGGCGAGAAGCTGCTGAGACTGACGCTCCCAGCCGGGGTGGAAAACACCATCCCACCGCCACCTTGCTGCTGGGAGAAACCAGCGATCTGGTGGCTGCCGGTGTCGTAGACGCTGACCTGACCGTTGACGTCCACCGCAAGCCGCCCCTGACTGGGAAAGACGGCATAGCGCACGTTGTTCTGCTCGCCGGTGGCCGAGGGGGCACCGAGCTCGCCGGGCCACCAGGACTCGCGGGGGTCGGGAACGAACAGTGGTGCTGCCGATGCCGCCGCTATGGGTTGAGACGCAATGGCCACCGATACATCGCGGCAGAGGCCATCAACCCGGGCCTTGAGTGCGTTGTTGAACATGTCGCCGATCATCAACATGCCACCTGGCATCCACTGACCGGAGCCACCGAACTCGGGGTGGTTGAACTGAGCCATGCCACCACGACTGCGGAGCATGGCCTGCATCATGTGGACGACGGCGGCATCGCTGAAGCCGTGACGCTCGCCAAGTCCCCGGGCGACCTGGACGCCTTCCTGGGTGATTTGTTCCATGGTGAACTTATTTGAGCCTCAATGTTCAGTGGTCGAGCCTCTGGTGCCAGAACTCTCTGCTGCCAGAACCCTGGATCGCCAGGGGGAAGTGCCAGGGAGTTGTGTCAGGGGCAGGAATGGCTGTCAGATCACCTTATGCAACCAGCGGCTTGGCCCTGCCAAGCCTGACCCGGTGCTGACTGACTGACATATCGGCGAGAACCTCTGCACCAGAAAGACTTTCAGCTCATGCCCCGGGCCAGAGGGGCTCCTGCAAGGGTCCGCGAATCCCATCCAATCGGGCAGGCATCCCCGGGCCCCGCTCCTTGCCGAGCGGCTCAGCCGGCTGGTCCCTGGCTGCGCGCCCAGCCATCTGCTGGTCTTGCCCTCATGGTCGCCATCGGCGTGCTGGTGGACAGACCCTGCCCGGGAGCCGGGTGCCGATGGGAGACGCGACAGCCGAAACAGCAAGCTCAGGCGGCAATGGTGACCACCTGATAGATGGCAGCGTCGAGCTCTGGCGGGAAAATCGTACCGTCATAAAGCTGAACAGATCCAATATAGACCTCGCCATACACTGCTTTTTCGCCGGAGTCGTAAGACTTTTTATGACTTTGAGAGTGCCGATATCCAACGGCATGAACATCCAGTACCCACGGCTTAGCTTGTCCTTGGAACCTTCTATGCCGGTGATTTCGTCCAGCTTGGCGATGAAATCATGATTACTGCTTGCTTGGTCAGCACTGGATTCCTCGTCAGGGAATCATGTCTCCCCCTTTCAGATTGCTTGACCAGCAGCAGCACCCAAAGGGTCTGCCTCAGAGATAAAGCAGATCGTATCCGACGTGTGAGCTGGCAGGGCCTGGATCGCTGCTGGCCGCCATGGGGATCCTGAGTGATGTCCAGAGCAATCGCCGGTAGCCTGGACAAGTCTCGCCCATGGTTCTGATCAACAGTACGAACAGTCCGCCCAGAACCCTTGCAGTGCATGGGCCTTTCAGCAAGCCAAGCAACTCGCAGTGCAGAGTCATGCGACGGTCACTGGGCTGCGATTTCTTTCTGCGCCCGATAGATTGCCGAGTAGGCAACAGCATGGGGCGCGCCTTCAAGATAGGTAAGATCGCATTTATCGCCACCGATTCTCCTTGCGACCATCATGCCATGGTCATGGACTTCCACCAATCACAGTGTCTTATCGTCCGCCGAGAGTACACCGATGAGCGGCTCGGAAGCCTGAAGCACGCTCTCATCTTCGACATAACCGGGATTATCGGTCTTCGCTTTCCAGACATTGGAACCTTGAACGACCGAGCCCTGGACTGAATCGATGACGACCGAAAGGGAGCGCGGCACCTTGACGATCTTGCCATCCGACTCCAGGATGATCGTGGCCTCAGCAGTCCACGTACCAACAAGACCTGAGGATTGCGCCATCGACGGCGCAATAAACCAGGCTATACCAACGATAACAGCGACAACCCATCCGATCCAGTGCATGTCTTTAGCGCTTCAGCGCATGAATTTAGTGCCAATGTTTCACCCTACAGCAATATCACCAGCAGTTTATTTTCAAGCGATCTGACTGCAACAGATCAGCTCAGAGTCAAGCACACAGAGACCCTGAACATGGTCCGTCCCGGCCGACGTCAGACGCTCGTGGTGGATCGTTTCATTCCCTGCCTTGGGCACGCACATCCCGCAGAACAACCTGCAGAACAACCTGAAGAACAACGCTGAAACCAGTATGCAGCATGGGCTGGTGGCCACCGTCAAGCAGAGGTGGCACCCGGCCGGGGTTGACCTGGACTGTCGTAGAGGACCCCGCTCTGATCCGGAAACAGAGCAGCGGGGAGACTGACCTTGGGGCGTTCACTCGGCGATTCCCAGGGGAGAGGGATCACGGTGTCAGCATGGCCCCGGCACCCTCAGATGTGAAAGGTTCCTAGAGTTGGATGAGGCAGTAAGTCGAAGAACACTGACTGGGAAGACTTCGGCGACGAACTTGGGCGCCACACCGCAAGACTGAAGCCTCACATCACCCTCCAGCAACGGATACAGGAAGGCGATCCGGAGGAACGATCCCGATCAAGGCTGAAGAACAGTGACCTCGGCAGGTTGATCAAGAGTCATCACCTTGATCTGTCCTCCATCCAGGGGCAACCGATCAAAGTTGAGGCTACGAAGACCTGGATTATCATAGGTCTGGATATAATAAACTAGATTTTTCTGATCAGCGACTATGCTCCATTCCGTAATCTCGTACGTTGTTTTCGAACCACCACCTCCAAACGCACCACCCGGCGGCAACAGGATGCTTCCAGGCGGCAGATCGAACTGGCCAAGGATGCGAAATGCCGTACCAACCTGCTCCTCAGTGGTCAGATTCCTGGGAGCGAAACGACTGAACGTCAGGGCACGAATGAAGCGTGACGTGGCCAGGAAATCTCCCGGTAGACCGTGCAGTCCGCCACCGGTACTAGCCGGCGGAAGTTTCAGGCCATTCACGATCATCTCTGCCGGAGGCATAGCACTGAGGTTGGCGTAATTACCTGCTGCCGCGAGGTGATAAGGCAATGGCGGATCATTGGTATACACGCCCGTAGGGTTGTCGAGCATGGTCAACCGACCATCGATGTACTCCACTGACAGACTTCTGCCTGTACGGTCATGCACAGTCATATGAATTGGCAACGGACCGCCGAAGGCCGGCACCGTGGCGCCATTCACCAGGATCTTCGGCAGCCCCTGCTCGACCTCAGCAACGGTGGCGAAGTTCGTGAGCACATAGGTGAGCAGCTGAGAGCTATTGATCGATCGCCTGGCCTGACCCTGCGGCACGTTCTGAAATTTGGCGTAGCCGGCGAAATACAAAAGCCCACCAGCCAGGCCCTTTTCATTCATGCCATCAGGAACGACATCCTTCAGACCCAGGGCATTCAGTCCCACCACGGCATAGCGACTGGTCCACTGCAGGCCACCACCGGACTTGCCATCGGGACCATTGCCCTGGATCGCCGTCCCCCGCTGAATCAGTACCGCATTGCTGTTCAGCGGCTGACCGAACTCCATCGTGCGGCCATAAAGGCGACCGCCATCGTTTCCCTGCAGGGTAAAGCTGGTACAGGCACGCGCCGAATGTGCACCCCAGCCGGCGATACCGACAGCAGCCAACGCCGCCAAGACACGCTTTGCGATCGACATGAATCACTCAGGCCCGAGGATAGATCGAAACTACTCGTAGATACCTGAATCTGAGCGCCGATCAACCAAAATGTAGCCAAGTGATAGAGGCGTAGCGGTTCCACAGCGTGAGTTCACGCCTGAACAGCAATTCCGAACAGCGAAGGGGCCCTTGAGCAGTCCATGTGCCGATCATGGCCGACCATGCAAAAACATGATCGAAGGTAGGCAACGCTCTCCCTGAATGGCTCAGGAGGAATTGGCAGAACCAATCAGAATCACGATGCAAAAGAGAAAAACGCATGAATCGAGGGATCAGCCCAACAGAGAAGAGCAGAGCGCGATCCCATTGCATCAAAACTGCATCAATGACCATTCTCAGCGCATTGTCCAACCATGAGAGGCATGGGCTACCGCCAGTCGAGACCTGGCAGGAAGGGAATAATCGCCGGGGTTGATGTCATGTAATCGGCATAGCCACTGTGCATGGAACACAGACGTTGTTCTTCCCGCCGGGCCTTGAGGCTGAGCACGGTCGCCAGCGCCAGCAGCAGGCCCAGGTGCAGCAGGCTGCCGAGGGCCAGGGTCACCCCCATGGAACAGAGCAGCAGCGACTGGTAGAGAGGATGGCGGCAACGGCCATACGCGCCCTCGGTGACCAGAGGCGCTCCGGCAATCGGCTCCGGCAGCGGACTGAGACTGTCCCCGAGGTTCAGGACTCCCTGGCCGCCGATGATCAGGCCGATCAGGACGATCAGCCCTCCGATCAGGCGCAGGATCAGAGGCCAGTGAATCCCCAGGTCCAAGGGGGCCGGCGTTGGTGGCAGCCAGTGGGCGGCGATCAGGCTCATCTGCGCCAGGACCCACCACTCCCCATGGCGGTTGTCCCTCAGCCCCTCCCAGGAGAAGCCCCACTTCTGCATGCGTTCGTTCAGATGGCTCAGCATGATCCGATCTCTACAGGTGCAGGGGGTTGGCCTGGCTGGCGCCACAGGCCCAGCCATTCGTCGTTGCGCTTGTCCACCGAATCAGTGGCCGGCTGCCAGATTTCCGCCACCAGGCCCGCCTGGCGCAGCTGCGCTTCCACCAGCTGCGGGTCACTGCCCCAGGGAGGACCGCCTTGCCGGCCGTGGCACCAGAACAGGCCCAGCAGCCAGCCTCCAGGGGCCAGCAGTCGGCAGACGGTGGCGATGTAGTCCTGCCGCAGGCCGGGATCGATGGCGCAGAAGCAGGTGTGCTCCACGATCCCGCTGAGGCTGCCGGGAGGCAGGCCCGCCTCCGTCAGGGCCTGTCGGTCGAACAGATCGGCCTGCAGCCACTGCAACGTGGCCCGGGCCTCGCCATGGAGCCTGCGGGCCTCGCGCAAGGCCTCGCCACTGAAATCCAGGCCGATGGCGGTGAAACCGAGGTCTTCGAGCAGGGCGGCCTCATGGCCACGGCCGCAGCCGGGCACCAGCACCCTGCCCGGTGACTGGGGCGCCAACGGATGGGTTCTCAGGAACTGGGCCAGCGGTGGGGCGGCCTGGCCCAGTTCCCAGCCGTCACCGCCCTCGCGGTAGCGCTGATCCCAGCGGCTCGGATCAGCGATGGGGGCCGGCCTGGGGATGCTCATGATTCAAGTCTGCCTCGCCCAATCACGGCATGCGGTTAGGAGCATGGAGGCATTGCCGTACCTTGAGCCTCTCACGGGTTGGTTAGATGGGGGGCAGGGATTTCCTGTTCCCCATCGCCAGAGGGTATCGGAGCGATCGCTTCCGTCACCGCAGGCGTGGCTGTGGCTCAGGTGGGGCCCTGGGGGTTGATGCCTGAGCAGGGGACGGGCCAGTCCAGCTCTGCTCCGACAGACGATCCCGGCGTTCTGAAGAATCGGGTCTCCCGGCAGTGCGAGAGGCACCGCCAGGATGGATGGATGAACAACGAGGCCCCTGCCACCGCAGCGCGGTTGATTGACGGTCCCGACGTGGCGGCAGCCACCGTGCTCCTGGCCGATCTGCAACCCCCCACCCTGATCCTGCAGGGGGAGCGCGACACGTTCGGCCGCCCGGAAGAGGTGGCGACCACAGCTTCAAGCCCACCCGCAGCTCCGGCCTCAGCGAGGAGCAGAACCTGGCCACGGCGGTGGCCTGCAGCCACGCCTTCCTGAGTGAGCGACTGGAGCGCCTCAGCCAGGCAGCCGATTGACGCCACTGCGTCACAACCCATCAGCACCGGATCCACCCATCCGGATCCACCCATGACGCATCAACCCCCAGCCCACAGCGAGCGCTACGACGAGGCCCTGCTCTGGGCCGCGCAGCTGCACCGCAACCAGCTCCGTAAAGGCAAGGGGGTGCCCTACATCTCCCACCTGATCGCTGTGAGCGGCCTGGTCTGGGAAGACGGCGGCAGCGAGAACGAGGCGATCGCCGGCCTGCTGCACGACGCGATCGAAGACGCAGGCCAGAGCCGCAGCTCGATCGCCGAGCGCTTTGGCGAAGAGGTGGCCCGTATCGTGCACGACTGCACCGACACCCAGGGCCCGCTGGCGCCCGTGGCCCCAAAGGAGCCCTGGCTCTTGCGCAAGAGCCGCGACGTGGCGGCCCTCGAGCACAAGAGCGACGGCTCCCTGCGGGTGACGGCGGCCGACAAGGCCCACAACGCACGCGACATGGTGCTCGATGCCCGCCGCGATCCCCACAGCTGGGAACGTTTCAATGCCGGCCTCGATGGCAGTGCCTGGTATCTGCTGCGGATCCACCAGACCCTGAGCCACCGCCTGCCCGGCAGTCGCTCCAATGAACTGCTCGGGGAAGCGGTGAAGGAGATCCTGGCCAGCAAGGCCTACCGGCGGCTGGTGCCGGCCGGCATTGCCCCGGCGGTGTGGGCAGCGGGGTATGAGGAAAGGGTGAAACGGCCATCCTTGGAGCCAACGGCACCCATTCCGGCGTCGGATTCCTGAACCGGAGAGCAGCCAACGCCCGGCTATGGCGATTTCCTTCCGGAAGGGCCTACGCCACATCCGTCAGGCTGACCGCCTCGCCAGACACGTCTCGAATTCCATGCTCCCTCAGTTCCTGGGCCAGGCCCTGCTGGCCTGCCTGACACCACTTCTCCTGCTGCTGGGATTCGTGGCCCCTGCCTGGGCTGCGTTCTCACTGCCGCCGCTCCCCTATCCCGTGGATGCCCTGGAGCCGGCGATCGACGCGACCACCATGACCATCCACCACGACCGCCATCACGCCGGATATGTGACCAACCTGAACGCGCAGATCAAGGCCAATCCGGCTCTGGCCAACCTCAGCCTGGATGAGCTGCAGGGGCAGATCTCGCGCTTTCCCGAGGCGGTGCGCAACAATGGCGGTGGGCACTGGAACCACAGCCTGTACTGGGCCGTGATGGCACCGGAGGGCCAGGGAGGAGAGCCATCCGAGCAGCTGCTGACAGCGATCCAGGCCGGTTTCGGGTCGCTGGAGACCATGCAGGCCCAGTTCAACCAGGCGGCAGCAGGGCGCTTCGGCTCGGGCTGGGCCTGGTTGATCCGCAGGCCCGATGGCCGCCTGGCGATCACCAGCACCCCGAACCAGGACAACCCGTTGATGGATCTGCCCGGCATCGAGCAGGGAACACCGTTGCTGGGGCTGGATGTGTGGGAGCACGCCTACTACCTCCACTATCAGAACCGCCGGCCCGACTACATCAAGGCCTGGTGGTCGCGGCTGAACTGGTCTGAGGTGAACCGCCGCTACGAAGAAGCATCGGCAGCCGGCCTGTGATCCTGCCTCCAGGCACGTTTCCAGGCCTCCACGACCTCACATTCATGACCGGCAATCTGCGGGCGGTCGGCACCATGGCAGCGTCCCATGGGCTGCTGGGTCTCGGCCAGTTCGCGGCCAGGGCGACACCACCTTGATGCTCACCCCTCGGGGCATCCCCAGCGCTGCGGCCCGCGTGAACGCGTCGAGGCCGGGGTTGACCATGCTGATCAAGCAGCTGTCTGGAACTGGATTCCGAACCAGCACACCGCTTGTCAGTGTGAGCGAGCCTGCATCTGAGAGCAAAGCCAGACCCAGACGGAGGAGATGGACCTGCCCCATCGACTTGCTGGTGAGAGCCAGTTGAAAGTCGTCATCGGACCAGTCTGCGAGCGTCGAACGTCGCCACCGCTTCGAACAACGCTCGGATGGAATCCGGCTGGGACCCATCCCCCTGACGATCACCGTTGGTTTGCCCGACGCCGGCGCGCCAGGGCGTCAGCATGAGCGGGTTCACCCGAGGCAGCTTCTCACCAGCCTCGGGCTAGGGATGGTGTTGCTCAGGGATGGCAGGACGTGCGTGATCGGCAGGCCGCCGGGCATCGGCCAGCGGCTCGCCTTCCATGGCTTCAGCGGCAACATCCCGGGCTTCCTCAGGGCTCTGATTGCTTGTGCCAACAAGTCGTTCACCACCCAGGTGGTGGTTCACCGCCTCTTCGAGGTGCTTGATGGCACGGTGGAAGATCCCAGCTCCGACGACGAGCCCTGGGTGGCTCTGCCGCCAGGATGGATCGGCTGGCTGGGGCACCGTGCCGGCTTCACCACGATCATGATCAGCCACAGGCCCAGGTGACATTGCAGGACCCGACCTCGGATCTGATCCACACAGAAACCCTGGCTTCCGACCTCTTGCCGGCTTGAGCGAACCCTTGAAACTGCCGGAGTCACCCCTGCCTGGAACAACGCCCGTGCCGGAGTTGCCGGTTGTGGCCACACGCCGCGGCAGCCTGGCGTCGCGGCCGCTGGATGCTGGCCTGGTGCTGCGGCAGACCACCAGCGAGGAGTTTCTGCCTTCGGTGCGGCCCTGGGTGCGCAGTGCCGGCCTGGTCATGCTGGGCAGTTTCGCTGCCGGTGTTGCCTTGATGGCCGTCTGGCCCTACCGGGTTGTGGTGCGCGGTAGCGGTGTGGTGCGGCCCAGCGGTGAAACCAGCGTGATCAACGCCCCCTTTGCTGCGCGGGTGCGTCGGGTGCTGGTGCAGCCCAACGAGCGGGTGCAAACCGGCCAGGTGTTGGCGTTGCTCGATCCCACGGATCTGGAGGGCAAGCAGCAGCAGCTCAGCCAGAGCCGAAGGGCCCTGGCCCAGCAGAGCCAGGCACTGGTGAACCAGGGGCTGGCGGCCCTGCAGGCGGCCGAGCTGGAAGTGGAGAAATCCGAGGCAGGGCTGCGCTTTGCGGAAGCCGAATATCGCCGCTTCCAGCAGCTGGGCGGCACCGGCTCCATCACCGTCACCCAACTGGAGGAGAAGGAGGAGAGCTACAACGTGGCCCGCGCCCAGCTGGCCAAAGCCAGGCAGGCGGTGGCGGAGCAGCGCTCCCGCAACAGCAGTGATCAGGCGCAGCTGAAGAGGGAGCTGGTCACCAACAGCGCCGACAAGAGCCAGATTGCTCGGGATCTGGCCCAGACGTCGCTCACCGCACCGGTACCAGGGGTGCTGTTCTCACTCAAACTGCGCAATCCCGGCCAGATGCTGGCTGCCGGCGAGGAGCTGGCCCGCATTTCCCCCAGCCAGGCCGGTCTGCTGGTGAAGGTGCTGGTGCCCTCCGAGAACATCACCAAGGTGGAAGTGGATCAGCGAGCCGACCTGCGCATCACCGGCTGCCCCTATCCCGACTACGGCACGCTCAAGGCGAGGGTGGTGTCGATCGCGCCGGAAGCCAGCCTGCCTGGTTCAGCTGATCCTGAGGCGGGCCGAAACGGCACGGCACAGCCGGCCCCCATCCCTGGTGGGTATTACGAGGTGACGCTGCAACCCGAGGGCACCGTGCTGCGTTCCAGAACCCGTAGCTGCGAGCTGCGCCTCGGTATGGACCTCAGCGCCGACATCACCACCCGCCTGGAAACCGTGTTTGGCTTCCTGCTGCGCAAGGTCCGCCTCAGCACCGGGATCTAGGAGGTTTTGTTGCCCATCGAGCACCAGCCCAGCGAGGGCACCCGTCAGCCTGCCGAGGCCCTGGCCTCCTAGCTCTTCTCCGAGGACGCGCAGGCGATCCTGGCAGAGGAGGGTTTCCGCCCCACCAACCTCGCGATCTGGGCACGGGTGAAGGATCGCTTTGCTCCCGTCAGGCAGTTCTTCGGCAACGACGGCCTCTGGGATCGTTTCTTCGCCAAAACCCGCTGATTCCCTCCCCCTGCGCGGTCCTTCATGTGTGAGCTGCTCGCCCTCAACGCCAACACGCCCACCGACATGGGGTTTTCCTTTCGGGGCCTCAGTCGCCGCGGTGGTGCGACCGGCGAGCACGCCGATGGCTGGGGGCTGGCCAGCTTCACCCCCGGTGGCCATGGCCTCACCCTGCTGCGGGAGGAGGCTCCAGCGGCCTTTTCCGTCCTCGCCGATCAGCTGGCGGAGCGCTCACCCAAGGCGCTGGTGAGCATCGCCCATATCCGCAAAGCCACCCGCGGCGTGGTGGCGCTGGAGAACTGCCATCCCTTCTCCCGCTGCTGGGGCGGGCAGACCTGGGTGTTTGCCCACAACGGCGACCTCCAGGGCGCCATTCCTCTGGGGGATCACCACCGGCCATTCGGCAGCACCGACAGTGAAACGGCCTTCTGCTGGATTCTCGAGCAGCTGGAACAAGCTGGGGTGAATCCGCAGAATCCTGGCGCGCTGTTTGATCAGCTGCACCATTGCGCTGCCCAACTGGCGGAGCGGGGCACCTTCAATGCCCTGATCAGCAACGGCCAGTGGCTGTTTGCCACCGCCACCAGCAAGCTGCACTGGCTCACACGCCGGGCCCCCTTCTGCAAGGCCACCCTGGCTGATCTGCCGTTGCAGGTGGATTTCTCCGCAGTCACCACCGCAAACGATGTGGTGACCATCCTCAGTACCGAGCCGCTCACCACCGACGAGCACTGGCAACCGTTCCAGGCCGGTGAATCGCTGCTCTTTTGCGGGGGGCAGGTGATTCACCGCAGCCGTCATGGGGTCAGGCCAGTCCCAATCCCGGCGCGTTCCCAACCAGCACCAGCGCACGAAGTCCCCTGAAGTGAACCGGATGCAGGCCGCCTATCCCTCGCCCGTGTCAACTGGGAGGCCCAGCTCCGTGAGCCTCGCTGAAGCCTCCTGCTCCCGGCTGCAGCGGGGTCTGGTGGAGCGGCGGCGTTGGAGCCTTCTGCCGCACAACAATGCCCGGAGCCTGGGCCCCGGGCTTTTGTCTGCTCAGCCGTGGTGCCGACCCGAGGGGGTGGGGCGCAGCTGTGCGAGTTTTTTGCTTGGCAATCGCCGTGATCGTTGTCAGATCAGGGTGTTTTCAGTTGTGGTCGGAGCTGCGGGCGCTGGCACCTGGGGCCAGGGGTCGATCGGGACGTTCCGTTGGGTCCGGGGCACCTGAGGCGGTGCAATGGACGGCGCCAGGGTTGTTTCAGCAAAACAGCCGCGACACGCCAGGAACGTCAGTGATCCGTTGAGAGTGTTGGAGCAGGGGCCGGATCGT
>NZ_JAYGIC010000070.1:0-9493 GCF_034931105.1 Synechococcus sp. CCY9201
CAAGATCGAGCAGTTCGTGGCGGCCTACAACAAGACCAAGGCGCCGTTCAACTGGACCGCGACGGCGGACTCAATACTTGAAAAGCTCCAGCGACTTTGCTCACAAATCTCCGGGACGGCACACTAGTGGTGCTGCAATTTCTGTGTAGACTAACCTCGTAAAATGCCCCAGTCCGATGTCGAAAGAACAACCCCAAGCCTTGATTAATGCTGTCAAGTCTGACACTTCTATGGAAGATCGTCTAAAGGCGGCTCCAGACCTCGATGCTGTCCTGGCGATTACAAAGGAGGCTGGCATTGGTTTTACCAAGGAAGAGCTGCAGCAGGAAAATCTCAGCGATGAGGACTTGGAGAGCGTGGCTGGAGGGGGGAATCTCGATGGAAAGGTAGCTATCTCACGCATCGCGGTACCAGAATGAGATTCGCCCCATCGAGGCCCTGCCACCACAGGGCTTTTTATTTCTTCAATCACGCCCAGACTGAGCAGCAAGCTGCATTAGCGCCAGTGTGCATTCTCGGCCAATGCGACTTGCCGTAACAAGCGTTGCTTCTTTTGCTTGCGGGTTCAGGAGCCCGGCTTGTCAAGCCGAAAAGACTCTTCGCTCGAACCACCTTTCTCGGTAACATATGGAAACTTATAGCTGTAGCCAAGGGGGCTCGTCTCCGCCGGAACAGTTATACTCTTTCCGTCTACAACTATGCAATCGACCGTTGAGGAAAAGCCATCTTGCCCCAAGGGGCAAGCCTGAATCTTCTGAGCAGGCAGGTCGACCCACCAGTTAAAAAATATTCTCCTTTGAATTGCAAATTTTTGGGTAACTTTGTTGCCCTCAACTTCAACAACAACCCCTGGCCAGATGCCGGTTGCGCCGCCCTCCCCGCCCCATGGTCTACCACGGTCAAACTTGTATTAAATAGTCTCGGATAGTGTAGGTGTAGTGAACGAGCCTAAAAGGAACGCAATCGAAAACACTGCACCAGTAGCAGTGGTCAGGCGTAGGTGCATGGCTAGCAGGTTAGCGGTGCTGCCCATTATCCCAGCCTCACGCTGCTCGAATAGATAGGATTCGCCCACAAGGAGGAAACGGTGTTGGCTCTGCTGCTGTGAGCGCAGATGCCTTCTGGGTGAAACCATCGGCAGCATCTGATTGCTCACATGTGCTGCCGCACTAAGGCGCATTTGTTGATGGCGCTGAGTGGCGTGGCTAAGCAGCGGTTTGGCGTTTGCGGCAGGCGCCACAGAGATTGGCCGCTGAGCCATGGCGAAGCTACCGATCTGCCTGCAGGTGTATCGCGGGCCGCTGGTCTGAGGCCGTGTGGAAGGTGAAGTCGTCTGGGCGCGGGGGGGCCGGGCGTTGTGATCCATGCCGCCAATCCCAGGGCCGCTGGATTCCGCACTGCCCACACCCCCCCACTGTGGCTCCTGTGCCGCAGCTTCAGCCTCCAGGATGGCGCTCCAGTCACAACGGGCCAGGTACTGCCGGTAGGCGAAGGCGGGGAGCCATCGCGGACCATCGCCAGGTTCACCGATTGGCCACCCCGGAACACCTCCGCCACGGTCCGCCCGCATCGGTCGTTGGTCTCTACCTGCAGGGTGACGCATGAGCCGATCGGGGCCAGCTGCTGCAGCCTTCTTTGGGGCGTCGATGCAGGCCAGTCGCACCGTCACCCGCCGCTTGCCCTCCATCACGCGGAAGGTGTCGCCATCTCCGGTGGTGCCCTCCATGAGCTGTCTCAGCTCGGAGGCGCCACTATGGGAAAGGGTCATGGTCTGTGTTCGGTTTGGTGGTAGTGCTCCGAACAGGGTCACAGACCGGCCCACCCATTGCCATAACAGAGAACTGAGGGAGGCGAGCCGTCAGCCCCGGCTACGCCGGGGCTGCTCCTCGTGAGTTACACCACTCCACGGGACGCTGCTAATCCAAGCGTAAACTTCTTCTTTGGTAGGTATGTCATTGTTTCTGCGTTGCTGTTGCGGGTGTTGAAGTCGGCCGCTGCCAGTGCCAGTCTTCGCGCTTGGGTGGGTGTTCGTAGGTCTGCCCACTGAAGGCTCTGGTGGGGAACGTAGGTATAGATAGCAAGGATGGAGTGTTTGTCTATCCTGAGTTGCTCAATCTGTGGCAGGGAGTAATGCCTGGATGACTGGGCAATCCCGCCGCTGATCAGCTGTTGGTTGATGGCGAGAACATCCTGGTCGAACTTGCTGATCTTGATCACGCGTTTTGTACCGTCTCTTCCTTCAACTTCCCAACACCCACGACTGCGTCGTCCTCCGCTAGAGAGCGGGCGACAGCGGGCCCTTTCGACCAATCCTTTTGCCAGGTCATAGTCTGGGAGATCATTCATTGAGCTCGGTATCCTGCCGATGGCATCTGTCTTCTTCCGTGGTGAATGCGGTATGTAGTGAACACCAGCGCATTGTGAGAAGGAGGATGGCAGGTGGCCATGACCTGGATGCACTGTTTCCAGTGGCTCCGAAAGGGGTATCTTTGATTCTCAGTCTGGTGGTCTCTGCGAAGACGCCTTTGGGGGCCGCGGTTGATGGTGCGCGATGGATGCAATCCAGCGGGACTCTTCATGGAGACTGGGGCAACAGGCATGCACTCTTCAGCCATGCCGGCAGGACGGCCGACGACCGATTGAGATTGACCCACATCCCCAGGCTCAACTCCGGCAAATGTAGTGGCCAGGAGAGTGTTGTATGGGAAACAGACTTGCTTGCGTACCTCCCGCCCTCTGCATAGCCTTGCAGAAGGGAATGCAGGCTCTGTCTGCTGGGGCTTGTACAGGGCGCCTGATGTTGGATGACGCCCGCCACGTGGCTGCCTGGTCATCGATTGCAGGGATTGCAGGCTTTCGATGTTGAACATCCCTGGGTGGATCACACCCGTGAGCAGTCGCTTCTCCTGCGCGTATGGCTGCGCCTGTTCCCCATCCTTGCGAGTGGGTCCAGCCGTGGTGCGAATCTGCTGGGGATGGGGCATGGGCAGGGGTGAGAGCCGGTCCTGTTCAGTACAGACATTCATAGCCTTCACTCCACTGCAGAAGTTGCTCCGTGATTGTGCTGAGGTTCGCCTTCCAGACGCCATGGAGCAGGAGAAAGTCTCCGTCTTGGAGGGTGTGGCGGAGCGTTGCCGTGAGCTGGTCCAGCTTTTCGATGGCTACCCAGGTGACTCCGTCTGGAAGGATGCCGGCGTGCTCAGCAAACCGATGAGTCGTATAAATCCTGTCCAGGCCAGCTTTCTTCAGGAGCCTGGCGGCACGGTTGAGGTCATAGCGATGGCCCACGTTGTCGTCCAGGTTGTAGAGCTCTGTCAGGACGGCAATCTTCCGGCGCGTCATGTCCGGGGGGAGCTGGGCCGCAAGCTGACAAGTGGACAGGAATCCTTCGAAGTAACCACGATGTGTCTGGTCGTAGAGGTGGAAGGTCATGCTGTGCTTTCTGATGCGATAGAGCTTGCCGCTGGTTTGATAATTGCGGGCTGAGCTGTAGAGCTCACTGCAGTCCTTCAGCGAGTATCCCAGAACTTTCGCGGCCAGAAGAACCCCGGCGGACATGGCTGGTGCATGCACTTCCAGCATGGGCACAACATAATCAGTTGTCTCCCCCAGGATCCTGGCCTTCACCCTTTGGCCGTTTTCAACTCCTGTCACGTGGATCACCCGTGCATCGGCACCCTCCATGAGGCCAAACGACAGGATTCTGCCGGGATTGTGCCTCTGTACTTCCTGTTGGAGCCTTGATGCATGGGGACCATCCGCGGGTAGCAGCACTGTTCCCTGGCTGCGCATGTGGCTTACCACCGCAGCCTTGTGCCGGATCAGGCCGCTGAGCGAGCGATGCCTGCGCATGTGTTCGGCGCTGATACCCGTTCAGGGATCGGGACAGCTCGCAGCAAACATCGGCCTTGCTGAACCCTTGACGGTGGCTTGATTCCTGGTTGCATCTCAGTAAGAGACTCCTTGCGATGACCACCCCACCGGCCGGGATTTCAGACGCCGATTGGGCCGCCACCTCGGTGGGAGTGAAGGCTGGATTTCTTGAGCTGGTCAGTCAGTGCCAGAGACAGCAACAGGAGATCGAGCAGCTCCGCGCCCAGCTCACCGCCCTGGCGATCGAACTGGCCAGCCTGCGCGAGCGGATCGGCCGCAGCTCCCGCAACTCTTCCAAGCCTCCCTCCAGTGATGGGCTGGGGTTTAAGCCGCCAGAGCGGCGCAAGGGCAGTGGTCGCAAGCGCGGTGGCCAGCCGGGCCATCCCGGATCTGGGCCGGAGCTGCTGCCGATCGAGCGGGTGGATGAGGTGGTGGAGCACCACCCCCAGGCTTGCCGCCGTTGCGGTCAGCTGCTGGAAGGCGTGGATCCAGAGCCGCTGCGCCATCAGGTGATCGAGATTCCACCGATCACACCGGTGGTGATCGAACACCGGATGCACCGCCTGGTGTGCCCCTGCTGTTCCACCAGCACCTGTGCCTCGTTACCGGCGGAGGTGGAAGCGAGCCATTACGGCCCCCGGCTCAGTGCTCTGGTGGGTCTGCTGGGTAGTGCCTTCCCGTTGAGTTTCAGCAAGACCCAGGCGCTTTTGGATCAGCTGCTGGGGGTACAGATCAGCCGGGGAGCGATGGCCACTATCCGCCAGCGCTTGAGTGCAGCACTGGAGCAGCCCATGCAGGAGGCCCTTGCTTTTGCCCGTCAGCAGCCGGTGGTCTACGTCGATGAAACCGGTGCCCCCACCGGTAATGCTGACGGTGGCAACCCCGATGGCCGGCGCGGCTGGGAGTGGGTCATGGTGACCGCCATGGGGGTGACAGTGTTCTTGCAGAGCCTGAGCCGCTCGGCTTCCGCCGCGATCGACCTGCTCGGGAATGCCTTTGGCGGAATTGTGGTGAGCGATCGCTTCTCCGCCTACAACCATCTCCCGCTGGAGCAGCGCCAGCTGTGCTGGGCGCACGTGATCCGCGATCTCACCGCCATCGCTGACCGTCAGGGCGCCAGCGGTGAGATTGGAGCGGAGCTGCTGGGCCTGCAGCAGCAGCTGTTTGCCCAGTGGCACCGCTACAAAGACGGAACGATCGACTGGTCCACGTTGCAGCAGGGCTGTCGGCCGATCCGCCAGGCGTTTGTGGGCACGCTGCAGCGGGTGGTGGAGCTGGGCTACCAGCGCGGCGAGCGAACGCCGTGGGCCAAAACGGTTGGCACCTGCCGGCAGTTGCTCCAGGTGGCTGATGGCCTCTGGACGTTTCTGGAGATCAAAGGCATCGAACCCACCAACAATGCTGCAGAGCGAGCCCTGCGCCATTCGGTGATTCAGCGCAAGATCAGCCATGGCGTCCAATCCCGCCAGGGTGCGATCTGCCGCAGCAGGCTGCTCACGGTCACCACCAGCCTGCGGCAACAGGGCCGTGATATCTGGCAGTTCGTGGAGCAGGCCTTGATCGCCCATCATCGCGGCGGTGAGATGCCATCGCTGTTGCCGAATCCCTGAGCCGGCCGTCATCGATCGTGGTGTCTGTGGTTGCTCGTTGATCAGCGATCAAGGGTGGAATGCTGCGCTGCTGCGTAACGGCCCCTGAACGGGTACCGGCGCTGATGCCTGTGATCACCACCAGGTCCGGCCGCAGCAGCTGGGACCGGGGCTCCGCGTATCCAGGGCCTGGGACGGCCACCTCAACCAGATTGATGCGGGTGCTCTCTCTGATGGAGGCCAGGGCCCGGAGCACCGAGCGTTCCTTGTTCAGGCTGTTGGCCAGGCAGAAACTGCCCGACCCCGGCCCCAGCACGTGATGAAGCTGCAGTTTGAATCCGGTTTTTCCGTGGGAACCGGTGATCAACACCGTTTTGCCCTCAAAGGCGAGTCTGCTGTGAACGGCCAGATCTTGCAGTGCCTGCTTGCCCGCCGCGACGTGGAGCACTGGCCCCAGATCCGGATCCGTTGCTGGTTGCGCTGTCACGATGGCGGAGGCGCCTCGCCGTTTGAGATCCTCAAGACCGGACGTCGGCTTCCCCTCTTTGTTGGTTCGAACGTCCGTCCTGCGTGCGTCGTCCAGGTCGCCGTCGAGGTCGCCGTCGAGGTCAAGGTAGAGGTCGCCGTCTCCGCTATGGGGTGGATAGAAGCTGATGCTTCTCAGAGCTGGTGTATTGATCAGACAATGACGCCACTCTCCCCCTGTTGCCCGGCTCAGTTCAGCTCCGCTGAGCAACAGTTGATCGGAACGATTCAGGCTTGCCTCACGGATCGTGCTCAGCTGCTGCCGGATTCTGCGTCGTTGCGACGCATCGCCAAGCAGGAGAAGGCTGAGTTCGGCGTTGATCATTCGTCCCCAGCCGAGACGGATCACCCCGCTGTCGCGATCCGGCCGGAGCTCCACAGTGCGCAGGTCTTTCAGTTGGAAGGAGGCTCCACTCCAGTCCTGTCGATCAATGCTCCAGTGTGACCGTTGCAGGCGTTTGGCGATGCTTGCGGCATAGGCGATCCGGTTGTATCCGGCATGGCAATCCAGAACCATTCCCTTGGTCGGATGGCCGTGCTTCTCGATGGCGATGTGGATCCCCAGCATTCCCTGATACCCCGCGTCCCATGCCCAGCGGAGCAACGGTTGGAGCCAGGGTGTGGTATCGTGACCCAGCTGTGGGATGGCCCTTGCCCGCGCACGGTTGGTTGCTTCGGTTTCCGTGAGGCTGAGCAGTTCCAGGTGGCCGCCCTCGATGAGGTAGTGGGCCCACAGGATCTGTCTGTCGCCCAGGGATTTCTGAAGTTGAAAGCAGGTGCCCGGCTCCAGGTTGTGTTGACGGCGGAGCACCTCCTCGACGCTCGTGCAGTAGTGCACCCCTGCGTCCGTGCTGGTTCGCTCGGGCTGGAACCAGCAGGGCATCGGAAAGGCACGGATCCTTGCTTCTGCCGTGGCATCGTCTGGATTCAGGCAGATGGTTTCCGGCATGGAGAGGCCCAGTTCCGTGACCAGCCGCATCACCTTTCTTCTGTTCGCCAGAAGCCTGCTGGCCTCCAGGCGCTGCGGATCGGGAAAGAATTCGTGCTCCTTCTGGCCGAAGCTGTGGCAGGAGAGGCTCTGGATGCCCTGGCAGGCGGTGTGGCTCAGTTCCATTCCCCAGATCACGTCCTGGGTTGGCTCCAATCCTGCTCGCCTGAAATGGCGGGTCACCATCGGATATAGCCCCTGGAGCTGCTTCGGCATCTGAATCCGATCCCCCTGCTCCGTCAGGGCCAGGGCCTGCGAGGCCACCTCCAGCGTCCTGTGGCGCGAGGTGGGCCCGAGGCTGCGTGCATCGTGGTGGAACAGACGCATCGAAGGGGAGTTCGGCTCTCGTGTCGGTGATGCCCTCAGTCCGGCGTTGTTCCGGATTCCCCTGTTCGGAGGAACGTCTTGATGTCTTGCCTGTCCCCTTTGCGGGTGGGGGCTCCTCGTTCCAACACCACCACGCCGTCATCGAGGGCACGGATGCCGTAGGTGCCCTTCTCGAGCATCTGCTGCACCCGTTTCACGGCCTTGCGGTATTGCTGCCGGTCCCCCGCGAAGGCCGCTCCGTAGCGCTGCAGCCAGTCGAGATCCACGGCGATCCACTCCACGGGCTGCTCCCTCCCCTGCCGGTCGCGGTAGGCCTGGGCATAGGGGAAGCGCACCAAGGCTTCACGGCGAGCCAGCAAGGGCACGAGCGGGGTGTTCGCCGCCACGGAGGCATCGGCGGGGATCACGGCCAGGGCGCGGCGGGCCGCCTGGCCGTGGCTCCACTTCTCCCATGGCGCCTGATGTACCCAGGGCTGGATGCTGTCCGGGATCAGGAAGGAGAGGCTGCGGTTGGGGTTGGCCACCACCGTGAGCAGCAGCGACAGGCCGATCGCACCGATCCAGACGGCCCGGAACCGCCGCCGGTGGAACAGCCCGCCGTGGTTCTGCCACCAGTACACGGTGCCGCTGAACAGGCCAGGCACCACCAGGAACGTGTAGCGGAGGTTGATCGAGAGGGGGTTGTTCGTGCCCTGGGCCAGCAGCAGCCCCAGCAGCGGCAGGCCCATCAACAGCCAGGCGTCGATCGACACCAGCGGCACCAGGGCCAGCGGCAGGGTCTGGACCAGCAGATAGCGCAGTGTGTCCAGAGGGGGGCTCACCAGCTCCCGCAGCAGGATCAGGGGCTGGCGCAGCACCAGCAGCAGCACCTGCAGGCTGCTGGCCTGGTCGCGATCGCCGATGTACTGGCCGAAGTTCTCCACCATGAAGCGGCGGGAGGTGTCCTCGCTGAACAGCGGCATCAGCACATTGGTCACGAACACCACCCAGCCCCCGCCCCAGGCCGCCAGGGCCAGGGCCAGGGGCCAGCGCTGCCGCTGCCGCACCGCCAGCCAGATCCCCACGCCCACCAGCAGCACCCCGGTGTCCTCCCGCACCAGGGGCAGGGCCGCTGCGGCCAGCAGGATCTGCCAGCGGCAACGCCGCTCCAGCCCCAGCAGCAGCAGGAAAAACAGCAGCGGCAGCTGGCAGAGGTCGGTGAAGTTGCCCCAGGTGGGGCCGATCACCGCGTTGGCGCCGTAGAAGCTGCAGGTGATCAGGGCCGCCAGGGCCGGCTCGAGCCGCAGCAGGGCGAGCCGGTGCAGCAGCAGACCGGCGCCGCAGACCAGGCTCACCTGCACCAGCGGCAGTGCCCACGGCCCCAGCAGCGCCACCAGCGGAATCCAGAGGGCCAGCACGGGCGTGAAGTGCTGGCCCAGCCGGTGGTACCCCACCGCCGGCAGTTCGTCGCCGTGCACCACGTTGGTGGAGAGCTGCGAGGAAAGGGTGCTCTCGAAGGGATGGCCCCTCCAGCCGTTGTGGAGCACCTGCAGGAAGATCCCCTGGTCGTAGGAGGCGGTGAGCACGCTCAGGCGCCACCACTGCAGCAGCAGGCCCACCACCAGGAAAACCCCGGCCGCGATCCACACCAGTCGCTGGGCCTGGCGTGTTCGCTTGTCGGGGGGCATGTCGATCGGCATGTCCATCTGCGTGGACTCAGGGGGGCGAGGGTTGGGAAGGGGAACCGGGCTCCGGTGGCCGTTCGCTCAGTGGCACCACATACCAGCTCTGCTGCGGCCAGGGGCAGGCGGCAGCCGGGCTGGGGCTGGCCTGGGCCTGCAGCCGGCAGAGGGTGGCCACCAGCTCCTGTTTCTCTTCCCCGTCGGGGAAGGGCCGGAAGCTCTCGATCGTTTCGAGGCTCCCCACCAAAGCCGTGGCGCCCTGCCGCCGCCAGCGGCGGATCGCCTTGGGGCTCACCTTGGCGGGGCTGGTGAGCCAGCCCTGGCGGCGGGCCAGGTTCAGCAGGGTGGGATCGGGCCCGCTCACGGCCACGATCCTGGCCCCGGGTGGGGTCTTGGCCTGGATCGCCGCCGCCAGGGGGGCCAGCTGGCGCTGCTGCACCCGCTCCACGCGCCAGTAGTCGAGGCTGAGGATCACCAGGCTCGTGGCCATCAGCAGGCCGAGCAGGCCCAGGCGGATCCGGCGGCCCGCG
>NZ_JAYGIC010000071.1:0-4726 GCF_034931105.1 Synechococcus sp. CCY9201
GGGCACGGTGCTCACCCCCCTGGTGTTCGACCCCCTGCGGCGGCTGCAGCAGGGCCAGGCGGGCATGGCGGCCGAGATCGCCGATACCGAGCGGCTCTGGGTGGCGGTGGACGGCATGGGCGGCGACGAAGCCCCCGGTCCGATTCTTGAGGGCTGCCTCAGTGCCGTGGAGCTGCTGCCTCTGCGGGTGCGCTTCGTGGCAGAGACCGAGCCCCTGCAACGGGCCGTGGCTGAGCTGGGGCTGCAGGACGCCCTCGCCAGCGCGACGGAGCGGGGCCTGATCGACCTGGTGTCCAGCGGCCCCTCCGTGGGCATGCACGAGGAAGCCACGGTGGTGCGGCGCAAGCGCGACGCCAGCATCAACCTGGCCATGGATCTGGTCAAGCGCGGCGAGGCCACCGCCGTGTATTCCGCCGGCAACTCCGGTGCCGTGATGGCCTCGGCGATCTTTCGCCTCGGCAGGCTCAAGGGCATCGATCGCCCCGCCATCGGCGCCCTGTTCCCCACCAAGGACCCCAGCCAGCAGGTGCTGGTGCTGGACGTGGGCGCCAACATGGACTGCAAGCCCGAATGGCTGCACCAGTTCGCCCTGCTCGGCAACATCTACAGCCGCGACGTGCTGCAGGTGGCCCGCCCCCGGGTCGGCCTGGTGAACATCGGAGAGGAGGAGTGCAAGGGGAACGACCTCTGCCTGCGCACCTACCCGCTGCTGGCCGGCGACGAGCGCTTTGTGTTTGCCGGCAACTGCGAAGGGCGCGACATCCTTTCCGGCGACTTCGATGTGGTCGTCTGCGACGGGTACACCGGCAATGTGCTGCTGAAATTCCTTGAATCGGTGGGCAGCGTGCTGCTGGATGTGCTGCGCGCCGAGCTGCCCCGCGGCCGCCGCGGCAAGCTGGGCTCAGCCTTTCTGCGCAGCAACCTGGTGCGCATCAAGAAGCGTCTCGACCATGCCGAGCACGGCGGCGCTCTGCTGCTGGGGGTGGATGGGGTCTGTGTGATCGGCCATGGCAGCAGCAAGGCCCTCTCGGTGCTGAGCGCCCTGCGCCTGGCCCATTCGGCCGCCAGCCACGGCGTCATGGACGACCTCCATGCGCTCGGCGCCAGCCAGGTCCAGGCCGAAGCAGCAACGGCAGCAGCCTGTGATTGACTGAGCCCAATCGTGGTCTGATCACGTGGCGTTCGGGGCAAGCGGTGAATCCCTGGGCATGTCGGCGGATGGCCTGGGCCGGGCAGCGGAACGTCCGGGCATGGCCCTGGTGGGCTGTGGCAGTGCCCTGCCGGCAGCCAGTGTCAGCAATGCCGCGCTGAGCGAGCGGGTCGACACCAACGATGCCTGGATCCGCTCCCGCACCGGCATCGGCTCTCGGCGGGTCGCTGGCCCCGATGAAACCCTCACCAGCCTGGCCGCAGAGGCCTGCACCCACGCCCTTGCCCATGCCGGCTGGAGCCCGGAAAGCCTGGATCTGATCCTGCTGGCCACCTCCAGTCCCGACGACCTGTTCGGCACCGCTCCTCGCATCCAGGCCTGCCTGGGCGCTCGGAATGCCGTGGCCTTCGATCTCACGGCCGCCTGCAGCGGCTTCCTCTTCGCCCTGATCACCGCGGCCCAGTACATCGCCGGCGGCAGTGTGCGTCGGGCCCTGGTGATCGGCGCTGACCAGCTCAGCCGCTGGGTGGACTGGGATGACCGCCGGACCTGCGTGCTGTTCGGGGATGGGGCCGCAGCCGTGGCCGTGGAGGCCTGCGATGCCGACGCCAACGGATTGCTGGGCTTTCGCATGCGCTCCGATGGCAGCCGCAACGGCTGCCTCACCCTCGCCCAGACCGATCAACGCCAGGCCCTGCTCGGCAATCTCTCGGCCCAGCGCGGCGGCTTCGCGCCGATCCACATGAACGGCCAGGAGGTCTACAAGTTCGCCGTGCGGGAAGTGCCCGCCGTGCTGGCTGAGGTGCTGGAGGCCTGTGGCACCGAGGCCAACCAGCTCGACTGGTTGCTGCTGCATCAGGCCAACCAACGCATTCTCGATGCGGTGGCCGAGCGCTTCAAGGTGCCTCCGGAACGGGTGCTCAGCAACCTGGCCAGCTATGGCAACACCTCAGCCGCCACAATTCCGCTGATGCTTGATGAAGCCGTGCGCGATGGTCGTGTCAAGCCCGGTCACCGGCTGGCCAGCAGTGGCTTCGGTGCCGGGCTCAGCTGGGGCGGGGCCCTGCTGCGCTGGAGCGGTCCCCAGGGCTGAGCCCGGTCACCTCGGGGTCACACCGCTGCGGCTCGCCTGCAGGCGGCAGCCCTGGTTTGGTTCTCGGTGAACAGCACCGCCGTAATCTCCTGCCGATCGCACGCGCAGCAACGGCATGGGTATTGCCTGGGTGTTTCCTGGCCAGGGTTCCCAGAAGGTGGGGATGGCCGATGGGGTTCTGGATCTGGCCGGCGCCCGCGAGCGCTTCGGGGAGGCCTCGGAGCTGCTGGGCCGCGACCTGCTGGCGATCTGCCAGGGGCAGGAGATCGACACCGGAGGCGGACCCACTGATCTCAATGACACCCGCAACACCCAGCCGGCCCTGTTCGTAATCGAAGGCCTGCTGGTCGAGGAGCTCCACCGGCAGGGCCGGACTGCCCAGTTGGTGGCGGGTCACAGCCTCGGCGAGCTCGTGGCGCTCCACGCCGCCGGGGTGTTCGACTTCCCTACGGGCCTGGCCCTGATGCAACGTCGCAGCGAGTTGATGGCCGCCGCCGGTGGTGGCGCCATGACTGCGGTGATGGGCTTCGATCGCAATCAGCTCAGCGACCTGGTGGCCGCCACCGATGGGGTGGTGATCGCCAACGACAACAGCAGTGCCCAGGTTGTCCTCTCCGGCAGCCCCGAGGCCGTGGCTGCGGTGTGCGCAGCGCTGCAGTGCAAGCGCGCCATCCCGCTGGCGGTGAGCGGGGCCTTCCATTCCCCCTTCATGGCTGAGGCGGCCGAGGCCTTCGCCGCTGAGCTGGAGGCCGTGCCGTTCGCCGATGCCACGATTCCGGTGCTCAGCAACACCGATCCCACGCCGGAAACCCGGGGAGAGGTGCTCAAGGCGCGGCTCACCCGCCAGATGACAACCGGCGTGCGCTGGCGCGAAACCATGGATTGCTTCGTGGCCGAGGCGATCAGCACAGCGGTGGAAATCGGCCCGGGCAATGTGCTCAGCGGCCTGATCAAGCGGAGCTGCAGCGGCATCACCACCAGCCAGATCGCTTCCGCCGCTGACCTGGGCCTGTGAGCACCCCAGCCCCACCCTCCGGGCCTCGGCAAGGCAGCGGTGCCGACGAGCAAGAGCGGCCCGTCGGCGGTAACCGCCCCGGATCCCGCTCCGTCCAGGCGGTGAAGCGGGTCCTGCGGCGGCGGCGCAAACCTGCCGAGCCTCCGGCACTGCTCAGCACCCCGAAACCCAGCCTCACCTATCGGCTGATCAGCTATCTGCTGGTGTTTCCGATCTACCGGCTGCTGTTCCGGGGCCGCACCGCCGGCAACACCAATGTGCCCCTGGAAGGGGCGTTGGTGGTGGTGGCCAACCACGGATCCCATCTCGACCCGCCGCTGCTCGGCCATGCCCTGGGACGCCCCGTCGCCTTCATGGCGAAAGCGGAGCTGTTCCGGGTGCCGCTGCTGGGGCCGATCATCCGGGCCTGTGGCGCCTACCCGGTGGCCCGTGGCGCCAGCGACCGCGAAGCGATCCGCACCGCCACCGACCGGTTGCTGCAGGGCTGGGCCACGGGGGTGTTTCTGGATGGCACCCGTCAAGCGGATGGGCGCGTCAACGAGCCCCAGCCCGGTGCCGCCCTTCTGGCCGCCCGGGCGGGGGTGCCGCTGCTGCCGGTGGCGATCGTGAACAGCCACCGGGCCCTCGGTACCGGTAGGCAACGCCTGCGCCTGGTGCCGATCCACATCCGCATCGGCACGCCGATTCCGCCACCGGCTTCGCGCCGCCGCCCCGATCTGGACGCCACCACCCGGGCCTGCCAGGAGCAGATCAATGCTCTGCTCGATCAGGGAATGCTCAGCGGCGCTCCAGCCGCGCCCCAGCTCGCTCCAGCCACGGGCTCAGATGGTCTGCCGCCCAACCCCTGATGTCATGGCCGCTCACCACCCAGAGCGCCGCCCTTAGCCCATCTCCCCAGACCTTGCTGCGGCCCTCAGGACGGCAGTGGTGGCCGCAGGGCACAGCCACGGGAGTGAGCTGGATGCCACGGCTGCCGGCCACGATCCGGCCCACCAGCAGGGCCCGGTCCATGTGGTCGCTGCTGGTCACCAGCAGGGCGTGGCGGATGCGCGAGCGACGCAGATCATCCACCAGGGAGGTGAAGTTGGAGAGGGTGTCGCGGGCGCGGTAGTCGAGCTTGACCCGATCCCGCGGCAATCCCTCCCGTTGCTCGAACAGCCAGTGGGCATATTCGGGATTGGTGCCGCCGCTCACCACCACCGGCAGTCCATCGCGGCGGGCCAGGCGGGCCGCGACCTGTTCGCGCTCCGCATCGCCGCCCAGCACCAGGATCATCTGCGGCTGCGGTGGCGTCGGCCACCACCAGCCGCGGGACAGCCAGAGCAGGCCGCTGCCCAGCACCAGCGGCAGCACCAGCCTGCCCAGTCCCCGCCGGGCCGGAGGGCGACGTGTCTGTTGCTGGGGCACCGGCCGGCCCGTGGGCCCTGGGAGTGGACCGGCGCTGCGCGGCGGTGGCCCTGACGATCGG
>NZ_JAYGIC010000072.1:0-1974 GCF_034931105.1 Synechococcus sp. CCY9201
TGGGATCTGGTCGATCACCGAGGCCATCGCTGCCCTCGCGCACGACATCAAGGGTCTGCTGAGGCTGCTGGGGTGGCAGGAAGCCGCGAAGAAACAGCCATCAGGATGACTTCTAATAGGCCCTGGGAGGATCCCTGCTGCGGCAGCCGCCGGATGGTGGGCTATCTGGCCAGAGATGGGATCCCGATCAGCCGTGACCGGGTGCGAAACCTCATGCGCCGCATGGGTTTACGGGCGATCTACCAGAAACCGCGCACGACGATTCCGGGTCATCCATCCGAGCGCTTCCCCTGCCTGGTGGATCTCAGCTTGGTCACGGCAGTGGATCAGGTCTGGGCCACTGATATCACCTACATCCCGCTTCAGAAAGGCTTTCTCTACCTGGTGGCGATCGTGGATCTCTTCTCCAGAAATGTTCTCAGCTGGAAACTCTCCAACAGCCTTGACACGGAATTCTGCCTGGAAGCCCTGGACGTGGCGCTGGGGGCTGGCCGCAAGCCACAGATCTTCCACTCCGACCAAGGATGCCAGTTCACCTCCACGGACTTCGTGGCAAGGCTGCAAGCCGAGAAAATCAGGATCAGCTGGTCCGGAAGGAAACGCTGCTATGACAACATCCTGGTGGAAAGGCTGTGGCGCACAGTCAAGTACGAGGAGGTGTACCTATGTGCCTACAGCGATGGCTGGGAGGCAGAAATCAGCCTGGCCCGCTTTCTGTGGAGGTACTGCCATGTAAGGCCCCACAGCTCTCTGGGAGGTCGAACTCCCCATGAGGTCTACACTGAGAACGAATCCTGTCCCTCCCGCCCAGGGTTAACGATGTCAGGGGCCAGAGCTGTCCAATAAAAGGCATCCACCTCACATATTGCCAATGAGGCCGATGGCTGGGCACCGAATTCCGTAACTGCTGGCAGTAGGAAAAAGATGCGGTGGCGATGCAAAAGCGGCCATATCTGGCTGGCTAAGGTTAATGATCGCACACCACCGCAGGGCAATGGTTGCCCCTACTGCGGCGGACACAAAGTCCTTTCTAGTTCAAATGATCTGGCAACTTTGTTCCCGGAAATTGCGGCCGAAGCTGACGGATGGAATGACTATGAGATATTACCAAAATCACATAGGAAAATGCCTTGGCAATGCATCCATGGACATAGATGGGAAGCAACCGTGGCGAATAGAACACCACCCAACTCCTCTTCTTGTCCATTTTGCTCAGGCCGCAAAGCGATTTCTGGCAAGACAGGCCTTTTAAGTGTATTTCCAGATATTGCAGGTGAAGCTGAAGGATGGGATCCTAGTTCGTATTCACCCAAGTCACATAAACGGCTGAAATGGCGATGTGCTCTTGGGCATACCTGGATTGCAGAGATACGTAAAAGAACTACCCCGGAGAGCCAGGGGTGTCCCATCTGCTCAGGCCATAAAGCACTCTATGGCTTTAATGACCTTGCCACTCTATGCCCAGATGTTGACCATCAAGCTGATGGCTGGGATCCCAGGTCTGCGACTCTCGGAAGTAACCGAAGATGTGCTTGGATATGCGATAAGGGCCATCGATGGATGGCAAAAGTAAATGATCGTACACCACCACAAAGTCAAGGCTGCCCAGTTTGTGCAGGGAGGCAAGTTCTCCCTGGTTTTAATGATCTTGCAACAAAGTACCCTAGATTGGCTTCAGAAGCAGAGGGCTGGAATCCAACAAAAGCAACATGTGCAAGTAGCAAAAGCCTTGCTTGGCGCTGCGCAAACAATCATATCTGGGTAGCTTCTGTATGCAGGCGGACGCCACCTAGAAATGGTGGTTGCCCAGTTTGTCAAGGGCGCAAAGTACAAATAGGCTTCAACGACCTAGGGACTCCTGAAAAAGATTCTCGGCCCATCGGCGCCGGATTCGTCCGTTTGCTTCGCGTTAATCAGGCTGGCAAGCGCGGTGACATCAAGTCGGCCAGATCTCAAAAGCATGGCTTGCAGATG
>NZ_JAYGIC010000073.1:0-42753 GCF_034931105.1 Synechococcus sp. CCY9201
AGCCTGCGGCGCCAGCGCCCCCTGCTGGAGCCGGCACCGCCAGATCCCGCTGCCGAGACAGCGATCCAGCTGGTGCGGCCACTGTTGCTGTTCAGCCGCAGCGACACTGCCCGTCTCTGCCGCGAGCTGGGCCTGCCGGTCTGGACGGACCCCAGCAATACCGATCCCCGCTTCGCTCGCAATCGGCTGCGGCAGGAGGTGCTGCCGGTGCTGGAGCAGCTCCATCCCGGCGCCACCCGACGGATCGGCGCCCAGGCCGAAAGGCTGGCCGAGGAACTGGAGCGGGACGAGGAACTCGTTGCACTGGCCCTGGCCGGCCTGCATACCACTCCCGCGACTTCCACCCACGAGGTTTTCACCCACGAGGCTTCCTCCCTCGGCCGGCAGCTGCAACGGGCGCCGCTGGTGGCCCTCAGCCTGGCCAGCCAACGGGCCCTGCTGCAGCACTGGCTGAGCCAGCACAACCTGCAGCCTCTCTCCAGCCGTCAGCTGGAGACGCTGCTGGCCCGCCTGGCGCCGCGCCGCGGTCCTGGCCGGCTCGATCTGGCCGGAGGCTGGCGCTTGCGCTGGGATCGCAGCACACTGGCCCTGCTTGGGCCCACCGCCGGATCGCTGCTGCATGACTGAGACCCAGGACCATCTCTACGCGGCCGTGGAACTGGCCTACAGCGAGGCCCGGTGGTCCGAGGCCCTGTCCATCGGTCAGCAGCTGCTGGGGCAACTGGATCCAGCAGCGAATGCCTCGCTGAAGGTGCGCCTGGAGCTGCTGCTGGGCCACATTCAGCTCTATGGCTTCGGTAATGCCACCGCTGCCGCCGAGCACTACACCACGGTGAGTCAGGCCAGGCCGGCCCCGATCCTGCTGGACATCGCCCAGCAGGGGCTGGAGCATTGCCAGGTGTTGCTCGGCGGCAGCGCGGGGGCTGCACCGGTGCTGGACGGCATCGAGCAAGGGGATGTCGTCCCGGAGGGCTCGTTGCTGGGGAACTCCGATCCTGATCAGGAGCGTGGCGAAGCAGAGAATCCGGCAACCCCAGCGCCAGCTCTGGACGGCACAGCGGCAGCCACAGGCCTGGAAGACGGATCGACGCCGGAGACAATCGAAACGGCCGGTGCGACAGGCGCGGCGTTCCCCTTCACGCCCACGGCGGTGGCCAGGGGAGGAATCGCCATGCCTGCGGCGGCCATGCCCTGGATGGTGGATCTGGGTGCCAGCGATCCCGGAGCCCAGCCCGCGGCAGATGGCGCCGTGGCGATGGCCTCCAATCCCTTTCTGCAAGCTTCACCAGTGATGCCGGCGGGTATCACCGTGCCGCATTTACAGGCGGATCCCCAAGAAGCCGCTGCTGAACCCACAGCGCCGGCGGCTGCAGTGATGGCTGTTGCACCGATTGCGGTGGAGGTGGTGGATGAACCCGAGCTCATCGAGGTGAATCAGGCTGATCCCACCCGGGCCGAGGAGATCGAGGTGGTTCCTGTGGAAGCCAAAGGTGGGGCCAGCCTCACCCTGGAGAAGACCGGGGAGGCAGAAGTTACCGTTCCGCCGCCCCTGTTCACTCCGGAGGAAGAGGAGGAGCTGGCCCGCGGACTGCTGCGGGTGGTGCTGCGCTGAGGGCGCACGCACCACTCCTGACAGAAGCGGGCGTTCAACAACCGGCGATCAACCGGCCACGGCAGCGGAGCGGCGGCGGCGGGTGCGTCCGACCGGCTCCTCCTCCTTGACCGCCACCTGCCGGACGGCTGCGGCAGGTGCAGCCACAGGGGGTGCCACCGCGACAGCGGCGGCAGATGCGGGCGCTGATGCAACGGCCGCTGCAGCGGCCACTGGTTGACGCTGGGGGGCGCCGTTGCCGTTGCGGATGATCTCCCGCCCGCCATCACGACGACCTCGCGGCGCGGGACGGGTATCGGGTTCGGCATCAGCGCGCCCCTTGTAGGCAGGCGTACCGGCCGGGGCGGGCTGCACCAGGCAGATGATCAGCGGCTCCACCTGCAGCTCGCGGCGCAGGCGACGCTGCAGCCCCAGTTCGATCTCGCGCTGCACACCGACCCAGTCGACGTCGGGGGCATTGCCGCCGCTGTTCCGGGCCAGATGGCTCCAGCGATTCTCGAGCACCCAGTTGATCTCGCGCTCGGTCCAGACCGAGAGCTTGCGGGCATCGGCGGTGGTGACCACGCCGCGCAGATTCACCCGGGGCGGGGCCGCCATCACACCATCGGTGCTGATCACGGTGAGCAGGTTGATCACGCCGTCTTCCGCCAGCTGCTGGCGCTCCTTGAGCACGCGCGCATCGACGATGCCGTTGCGGGAGGCATCCAGCAGCTCGATGCCGGCCTTGACTGCTTCTCCTTTGCGGATCGAATCGGGGGTGAGTTCGACCACATCGCCGTTATCGATCAGCAGCATGTTGTCGGCGGGCACCCCCATCGACTGGGCCGTCTTGCTGTGGCAGACGAGCATGCGGTGCTCACCGTGCACCGGCACGAAGTACTTGGGCCGGGTGAGGGCCAGCATCAACTTCTGGTCTTCCTGGCAACCATGACCCGAGACGTGGATGCCTTCGCCCTTGCCATACACCACCTTGGCGCCGAGCATCATCAGGCGGTCAATCGTGTTGACAACGGAGATGGTGTTGCCCGGAATCGGACTGGCCGAGAAGATGATCGTGTCGCTGCTTTTCACCTGGACCTGCGGGTGCTCACCGCGGGAGATGCGGCTCAGGGCGGCCAGCGGCTCACCCTGACTGCCCGTCATCAGCAGCAGGGTTTCGCGATCGGGCAGATCGCGGATCTGCTTGATCGGCACGAACAGTTCATCGGGGGCACGCATGTAGCCGAGCTCCCGGGCCTTGGCGATCACATTGAGCATCGACCGACCCAGCAGGCCGACTTTGCGGCCGTTCTTGAGCGCCAGTTCCAGAATCATCGCCACCCGATGGATCGAGCTGGCGAAGGTGGTGATGATCACCCGACCCTCAGCCTGGGCGATGTGCTGGTCGAGTTTGGGGAACACGGCCCGCTCCGAGGGCGTGAAGCCGGGTACCTCCGCATTGGTGGAGTCGCTGAACAGACACAGCACACCTTGCTCGCCATAGTGGGCCAAGCGGGCCATGTCGAAGTGCTCGCCGTCGACCGGCGTATGGTCGAACTTGAAATCACCGGTGAACACCACCACCCCGACCGGCGTGGTGACCGCCAGGGTGAAGCTGTCCGCCATCGAGTGGGTGTTGCGGATGAACTCCACCTTGAAGTGCTTACCCACCTGCACCACATCACGTGGGCCCACCGTCTGAATCACCGTGCGATCGGTGACACCGGCCTCCTCCATCTTTCCCTGCAACAGGGACATGGCCAGGCGGGGGCCATAGATCACGGGGATGGTGAAGTTCTTAAGGTGGTGGGGGATGCCACCGATGTGATCTTCGTGTCCATGGGTCACGATCATCCCGCGGATCCGTTTCTGATTCTCACGCAGATAGCTGGTGTCGGGCAGCACCACGTTGACGCCGTGCATGCCATCGCTGGGGAAGGCCAGGCCGGCATCGACGAGCATGATGTCGTCGCCGTATTCGAACACGCAGGTATTCTTGCCGATCTCATGCAGGCCCCCCAGGGGAATCACCCGCAGCGCCGGGGTCTTGCCATTGGCGCCGGGGGAGGAGCTTGGACGAGCGTGGCCGTTCTGATTGGTCATGTAGGAAAAAGGAAAGAAGAAAAAGAAAGAGACCGATGAAGCGAGCGTAAGGACGGATGGCGGTCCGTCGTCGGGCAGCGCAAGCCTTGGCGTCAGGTAGGACGCAGGGCAGCCAGGACAGAGATGAGGCGTTGACGCACGTCGGTATCAGCGGAAAGAAGGGGAAGACGGGGAGCACCCACCGGCCAGCCGCAGATCTCCAGGGCGGCTTTGACGGGGATGGGATTGGTGGTGCAGAACAGGGCTTTGCACAGGGGCAGCAGCTGCTCATGCAGCGCCAGGGCAGCGGCGGCATCGCCAGCGAGGAAGGCCTGGATCATGGCCTTGATCTGGGGGCCGGCCACGTGGCTGGCGACGCTGACCACCCCGACAGCCCCCACGGCCAGCATTGGCAGGGTGAGGGCATCGTCGCCGCTGTAGATCGCCAGCCGATCCCCGCAGAGCAGGCGCAGCTGGCTCACTTCTTCGGTGGTGCCGCTGGCGGCCTTGAAACTGACCACGTTGGGCAGATCCAGCAGGCGAACCACGGTGTCGGGGGCCAGGCTGCAGGCGGTGCGTCCGGGGATGTTGTAAAGCATCAGCGGCAGCTGGGGCGCTGCCTCGGCCACAGCCCGGAAATGGGCTTCCAGGCCCGCCTGGGGAGGCTTGTTGTAATACGGCACCACCACCAGGGCGGCATCGGCACCCAAGGCAGCCGCGGCTCGGGTGGCCTCCACCGCCTCGGCGGTGCAGTTGCTGCCGGAGCCGGCAATCAGTCGGGCCCGGCCGTCGATCGCCTCCTTCACGGCGGCGAACAGACGGTGCTCCTCCTCCCAGCTGAGGGTGGGAGATTCGCCGGTGGTTCCGCACACCAGCACCCCATCGGAGCCATGGCTGACCAGGTGATCGGCGAGGCGGCCGGCCAGCTCCAGGTCCACCGACCCATCGGCGGCAAAGGGGGTCACCATGGCGGTGACGACCCGGCCGAAGGGCGCGTTCATCCAGGGCGATGGTGCCGTGTTCCCAGGGCTCAAGCGGCACCTCCGGCAGAAACGGTCGCCGCCGTCAGGCCGGCAGGATCGCGCAGCAGCTCGGCGATCTGGATGGCATTGAGGGCCGCACCCTTGCGGATCTGATCACCGCAGAGCCAGAGCTCCAGCGCGTTGGGATCGCTCAGGTCCTGGCGGATCCGCCCCACCGCCACCGGGTCGCGGCCGGTCACATCGGTGGGCATCGGGAAGCGGTTGGCCTCGAAGTTCTCGAGCAGTTCCACCCCGGGCGCCCGGGCCAGAAGCTGCCGCGCCTCCTCCACCGGGAAGGGCTCGGCGAATTCAATGTTCACGGCTTCGGAATGGGCCCGCAGCACCGGCACTCGCACACAGGTGGCCGTGAGCCGCAGATCGGGCAGCCCCATGATCTTGCGGGTCTCGTTCAGCATCTTCAGCTCTTCCTCGCAGTAGCCACTGGGCTGCAGGGGGGAGTTGTGCAGGAAGAGGTTGAAGGCGAGGGAATGGGGCAACACCTCACTGACTGGCTCACCACCGTCGAGCACGGTGCGGCTGAGGCGCTGCAGTTCCTCCATGGCACGGGCACCGGCGCCGCTGGCAGACTGATAAGTGCTCACCACCACCCGGCGGATCGGGCGTCGGGCCGCCAGCGGTGCCAGCGCCAGGGTGAGCAGGATCGTGGTGCAGTTGGGGTTGGCGATGATGCCGCCGTGGCTGAAGGCGGCCTCGGGATTCACCTCCGGTACCACCAGAGGCACCGATGGATCCATGCGGAAGGCACTGGAGTTGTCGATCACCACGGCGCCGGCGGCGGCCGCCAGCGGCGCCCATTGCTTCGACACCGAACCACCGGCCGAGGCCAGCACCAGATCAACGCCGTCGAACGCCTCCTCCGTCACCGGTTCGATCGTGAGGCTGCGCCCCTGCCAGGCCAGGGGCTGGCCGGCGGAACGGGGCGATGCCAGGGGCCGCAGCTCGGCCACGGGGAAGCGGCGTTCCTCCAGAAGTTGCAGCAGCTCCTGGCCAACGGCGCCGGTGGCTCCCAGGATCGCGATCCGCAGGGGGCGCTGCGGCAGGGCGGCAGGGCGGGCAGCGGTGGTGAGGGGGTGAGAGACGGTCAAGAGCGGTGGGAACGGGTGGGATCCATGGCGTCAACGGCCAGGGCTGTGGCTGAGAACCAGGCTGTGGGCGAAATCCGGGCTGTGGGCGAAAACCGGGCAGCCTGTGAAGGAGCGCTACGGAGTCGGGGCGCCGAGCCGAAGCGGTTCGGGCAGGCCGGGGCCGCGATCGGGGAAAGCGGTGGCTGAGGCCGACCGAACCGGTCGACAGGGTGGGGAGGCTGGGGAGTGGGTGAACGTGAAGTGGAAAAGCTGGTGGCGCCGAATCGGATGTGGTGACCGGAATGGGGAGCTGTCTCCAGGCTGGGCTCGAGCCGTGGCAGAGGCTTCAGAGGGATGAGGCGCCGGGGTGTGCGTCAGGCCAAGTCGACTGTGAACACTCGACTGCGAGCCATCAACCGTTAACAATCGATTGAAACCAATCCATTGTCTCGCTTCAAGAATCGCTGCAACAGGCGACCTTGTTCAGGCGGCCTCGACCGGGATCGAGACCGTTGCCGCAGGTTCCGGCACAGGCCAATCAGCCCAGGCCAGACCGGCAGCAGGGATATGGACGTCGTCGTCGTCCTCCGCACAATACGTGGCGCGGCGTGTCCTGGGCCACTTTCTAGGATGAGGGGCTGCCTGTTGATCCGCCCCCGTCATGCCTGCCACCGCCGAGTCCGCCAGCCCCACGGACCGCAGCCCAGCGCTGACGGTCAGCACCAGTCCAAGGCCCGGCAGCCGCATCGCCGTGGAGGTGGCCGTCCCTGCCGCGCGCTGCCAGGCCAGCTACGACACCGCCCTCGAAAAGCTCAGCCGCACGGTCAAGCTGCCCGGTTTCCGCAAGGGCAAGGTTCCCCGGCCGGTGCTGCTTCAGCAGATCGGACCAGTGCGGATCCGCGCCACCGCCCTTGAGGAGCTGGTGGAGGCCATCGTGCAGGAGGCGATCCGGCAGGAGGCGATCGACGCGATCGGCCGCCCCGAACTGAGCGAGGGCTTCGAGGAGCTGCTGGAGCGTTTCAGCCCCGGCAGTGAGCTCACCCTCACCCTCGTGATGGATGTGGAGCCCAGCCCGAGCCTCAAGGCCACCCGGGGCCTGAAGGCCGAAGCCGAGACCGTGCCCTTCGATCCGGCCCGGGTCGACGAGCTGATCGAGGAGCAGCGCAAGCGGCTGGCCACCCTGGTGCCGGTGGAAGATCGCCCGGCCGCCGCCGGTGACGTGGCCGTGCTGAGTTTCGAGGGGGTCTATGCCGACACCGAGGAAGCGATCACCGGTGGCAGCAGCGAGACCATGGAGGTCGAACTCGAAGTGGATCGGATGATCCCCGGGTTCGTGGAGGGGGTGATCGGGATGGAAGTGGGGGAGAACCGCACGATTGAGTGCCAGTTCCCCGACAGCTACCCCCAGGAGGAGGCCCGCGGCCGCCAGGCCCGTTTCGCGATCACGCTCAAGGAGCTCAAGACCCACGAACTTCCCGCCCTAGACGACTCCTTCGCCCAGCAGGCCAGCGACAAGCAGACCCTGGCCGAGCTGCGCCAGGACCTGGAGCAACGGCTGCAGGAGGACGCCGAGCAACGCACCCGCAGCAACCGCCACAACGCCCTGCTCACCGCCCTGGTGGAGCAGCTGGAGGTGGAACTGCCGGAAACCCTCGTGCAGGAGGAGATCCGCGCCCTGATCGAGCAGACCGCCGGCCAGATCGCCCAGCAGGGCATGGACGTGAAGAAGCTCTTCACTCCCGATCTGGTGCGCAGCCTGATGGAGACCTCAAGGCCGGAGGCGGAGCAGCGTCTCCGCCGCAACCTGGCCCTCCAGGCCCTGGCCGCCGCCGAAGCGATCGAGGTGGCCGCCGAGGAGATTCAGGAGAAGCTGCGGGAGGTGAGCCGCAGCCTCAGCGACAGCGACGCGATTGATCCGGAGCGCCTGCGGCTGGCGGTGACCGACGACCTGCTGCGCAGCAAACTCCTGGAGTGGCTGGAGCAGAACAGCACCATCGAAGAAACCGAGGCGAACCCGACGGGAGATCCTGCAGCCGAGGCCTAAGCCAGGGGCCTGAAGCCAGGGGCCTGGCAGAATCGCCCACTGACTTGAATCCACAGGCCTGGGATTCCCCATAGATTGACCGACCAGTCCGACAGCCCGGCAGCCACCGCGTGATCGACGCCCCTCTCAGCACCCTGCGCCCCCACCCGGTTCAAAACCGCTGGCAGGGGGAGCGTCCCTGGAACGGCCTGCCCACCGCCAGCGCGGTTGGTTCGCCGATGGCCAACCCCGGCGTGCTCCCCACGGTGGTGGAGCAGTCTGGCCGGGGCGAGCGGGCCTTCGACATCTATTCGCGCCTGCTGCGCGAGCGGATCATCTTCATGGGCACCGGCATCGACGACGCCGTCGCCGATGCCCTGGTGGCGCAGCTGCTCTTCCTCGAAGCGGAAGACCCCGAGAAGGACATCCAGATCTACATCAATTCTCCGGGGGGATCGGTCACGGCGGGGCTGGCCATCTACGACACCATGCAGCAGGTCGCTCCTGACGTGGTGACCATCTGCTACGGCCTCGCCGCCAGCATGGGCGCCTTCCTGCTTTCCGGCGGCACCAAGGGCAAGCGCCTGGCCCTGCCCAATGCGCGGATCATGATCCACCAGCCCCTCGGCGGTGCCCAGGGCCAGGCGGTGGATATCGAGATCCAGGCCCGCGAGATCCTCTTCCTCAAGGACACGCTCAACGGTCTGATGGCCGACCACACCGGCCAACCCCTGGCAAAGATCGCCGAAGACACCGACCGCGACTACTTCCTTTCTCCAGCGGAAGCGGTTGAATACGGTCTGATCGACAGGGTCGTCGAGGAGGGATCGGCCACCACCGGACAACCGGTACCGGTCTGATCCCTACCGGTTTGATCCTTAAGGACTGCCCTCCAAGGGCGATTTGCGTTGATCCTGGAGATTCGGGGTCACCCTGCCAGCCCCGGCACCCAACCCTGACCCGAACGCCCCCTGCGCGATGGCCAAGTTCGATGCTCACCTGAAGTGCTCGTTCTGCGGCAAGTCGCAGGAACAGGTGCGCAAGCTGATTGCAGGCCCAGGCGTCTACATCTGTGACGAGTGCATCGATCTCTGCAACGAGATTCTCGATGAGGAGCTTGTCGACGCGCCGGCGGGTGGTGCCAGCCGCAGCAGCCCGGAGAGCGGCCGCAAAAGCGTGGCCAAGAAGGCTCCCAAGCCGGCGCCGACCCTGGCTTCGATCCCCAAGCCCCAGCAGATCAAGACCTTTCTCGACCAGCAGGTGGTCGGCCAGGACGACGCCAAGAAGGTGCTCTCGGTCGCCGTGTACAACCACTACAAGCGCCTGGCCTGGCAGGGCGATGGCCAGGGAGAGACCGACCGCACCGCCACCCGGCTGCACAAGTCCAACATCCTGCTGATCGGCCCCACCGGCTGCGGCAAGACCCTGCTGGCCCAGACCCTGGCCGAGCTGCTGGATGTGCCCTTCGCCGTGGCGGACGCCACCACCCTCACCGAAGCGGGCTATGTGGGCGAGGACGTGGAGAACATCCTGCTGCGCCTGCTGCAGAAGGCCGACATGGATGTGGAGGTGGCCCAGCGGGGGATCATCTACATCGATGAGATCGACAAGATCTCCCGCAAGAGCGAGAACCCCTCGATCACCCGCGACGTCTCCGGTGAAGGCGTTCAGCAGGCGCTGCTGAAGATGCTGGAGGGCACGGTCGCCAACGTGCCACCCCAGGGGGGCCGTAAGCACCCCTATCAGGACTGCATCCAGATCGACACCAGCCAGATTCTGTTCATCTGCGGCGGCGCCTTCGTGGGCCTCGAAGATGTGGTGCAGCGGCGCATGGGCCGCAATGCGATCGGCTTCCTGCAGGCTGACGGACGGACCCGCCCTCGCGGCAAGGACCATCAGGCCGCCCAGGTGCTGCGGCATCTGGAGCCGGACGATCTGGTGCGTTACGGCCTGATCCCCGAATTCATCGGCCGCCTGCCGGTGAGTGCCGTGCTCGAACCGCTCGATACCCGCGCCCTTGAGGCGATCCTCACCGAGCCGCGCGATGCCCTGGTCAAGCAGTTCCAGACCCTGCTGAGCATGGATGACGTGCACCTGGAGTTCGAACCGGATGCGATTGAGGCGATCGCCATTGAGGCGCACCGCCGCAAGACCGGTGCCCGCGCCCTGCGCGGCATTGTGGAAGAGCTGATGCTGGAGTTGATGTACGACCTGCCCTCCCGCCAGGACGTGAAGACTTTCACGATCAGCCGGAATCTGGTGGAGCAGCGCAGCCTGGCCAAGGTGGTGCCCTATCCCAGCAACCTCGACCGGGAGCAGAACGACAAGACCGCCTGACGGGGTAGCCGGCGATGGCGGCAGCCGATCATCTTGAAGTTCCCCGCCAGCACGGTCTGTTCCATCACCACGGCATCGACCTCGGCGATGGCACGGTGGCCCACTACCTGGAGGGAAGGGCCATCCTGCGCAGCCCCCTGGAGGAGTTCAGCCGCGGCCAGCCGGTGAGTCTGGTGACCTATCCACCGCAGGCCTGCTCCCCGTCTGGGGTGACCCTGCGGCGCGCCATGAGCCGGCTGGGGGAGCAGAACTACAACCTGCTGTTCAACAACTGCGAGCACTTCGCCCACTGGTGCAAGACCGGGCGCCATCGCAGCGGCCAGGTGGAGGACTGGCTCCAGACCGGCAGCCGCGGCCTCCAGGCCTTCGGGCAGGTGGTGCCGGCAGCCCTGATCGGTGCCGTGCGCCTGCTGCTGAGCCAGGGTCTCAACCTCGATGCCCGGCAACTCGAGCAGGGGCGCGCCCTGGCCCTCAGAAGCCTCGAGCAGCTCGATGGGCTACGGCTCAACCTGCAGCGGAGGCTGGAGACCGAGCTGGCCAGGGCCGAGGAACGCTGGGGCCAGGGCAGTGGCGCCGGCAACGACCAGTTCGCGGCCCTGCGTCTGGCTGCCCAGAAGCTGGCCGATCAGCTCAGCGAGGTCGAGGAGCTGGAAGGGCGTCTGGAGCGGCTGCTGGAACAGGGGGGCGGCCAGTAGCCTCGGATCTCCGGCCGCGTCATCCGGACGGCACGACGCAGCGAGCGGTGATGCAGCGATCAGGGATGCAGCGATCCATGAACCCGCCATGAGCCAGGCGTACCAGCCGCTGCACCACAAGTACCGGCCCCAGCGCTTCGACCAGCTGGTGGGTCAGGAGGCGATCGCCGCCACCCTGGGCAATGCCCTGCGCACCGGGCGGATCGCGCCGGCCTACCTGTTCAGCGGACCGCGTGGCACCGGCAAGACCTCCAGCGCCCGCATCCTGGCCCGCTCGCTCAACTGCATTGCCCATGCGGGGCCCACACCCGAGCCCTGCGGCGTCTGCGAGCTGTGCGTCTCGATCGCCGCGGGCAATGCTCTGGATGTGATCGAGATCGACGCCGCCTCCAACACCGGTGTCGACAACATCCGCGAGCTGATCGAACGCTCCCGCTTCGCCCCGGTGCAGGCCCGCTGGAAGGTCTACGTGGTGGACGAGTGCCACATGCTCTCCACCGCAGCCTTCAACGCCCTGCTCAAAACCCTCGAGGAGCCGCCGCCACGGGTGGTGTTCGTGCTCGCCACCACTGACCCCCAGCGGGTGCTGCCCACGATCCTGAGCCGCTGCCAGCGCTTCGATTTCCGCCGCATCCCCCTGGAGGCCCTCGAGCAGCACCTGCGCTGGATTGCCGAGCAGGAGTCGATCGGCATCACCCCCGAAGCGCTGCATGTGGTGTGCCAGCGGGCTCAGGGGGGATTGCGGGATGCGGAAAGCCTGCTCGATCAGCTCAGCCTGCTGCCCCCACCGATCGAGGCCGGTGCGGTCTGGGAGCTGCTGGGGGCCGTGCCCGAACAGGAGCTGCTGGAGCTGGCCGGTGCCATGGCGACATCGGAGCCGCTGGGGGTGATCGATGCCAGCCGCCAGTTGCTGGAACGGGGCCGCGAACCGGGGGCGGTGCTGCAGGGACTGGCCGGCCTGCTGCGTGATCTGGTGCTGGCCGGCGTGGCGCCGGAACGGCTCGAACTCACCAGTTTCTCGCCCCAGTTCCGGCCCCGGCTCCCAGAGCTGGCGCGGCAGATCGGCAAGGCCCGCCTGCTGCAGTGGCAGGCGCAACTGCGCGGCAGCGAACAGCAACTGCGCCAGAGCGTGCAGCCGCGGCTGTGGCTGGAAGTGCTGCTGCTGGGTCTGCTGGCGGAGCCCACCATCACCGCCGCCGCAGTGCCCCCAAGGCCGGCCGTGGCCACGGCGACCGCGACGGGCACGGGCGCGGGCACGGGCACAGTCGCAGGGAGCCGCACGGGATCAGCCAAACCAGCCTCCACCTCCGAGCGCCCGACCCACCCCACGGACCAGCCAGTCGCCAGCCCGACACCGGCACCCGCGGCAGCAGCCACTCCACCCCAGCCGCTCGACACCATCACAGCCTTGCCGGAACTCTGGCAACAGATCCTGGCGGGGCTGGAACTGCCGTCGACCCGCATGCTGCTCTCCCAGCAGGCCCAGCTGGTGCGCCTCGACGGGCAACGAGCCGTGGTGCGGGTGGCCAGCACCTGGATCGCGATGGTCCAGAGCCGCCTGCCGCTGCTGGAGCGTGCGATCACGTCCGTTGTGGGCAGTCCGCGCCAACTGGTGCTGGAAAGCAGTGATCAGGGTCCTGTGGCCGGCGCCGAAACCAACCCGGCGGCCGCCGCTCCTTCACCGGCCCAGTCCTTCCACACCAGCGGCCGCTCCGTTCCGGGCCCATCCGCTGCCAGCGTGTCAGCAGCGCCTCGTCCCGAGGCGCTGCAAGTAAGGCCTGCGGCTCAGCCGGTTCGAGAGCCAGCTGGCTCACTGGCCCCTGATCCACAGCCGCAGGCCGCCAGCCCGGTGCCTCAGCCAACCTCACCCTCCCAACAAGCAGCGACTCCGACGCCACCCCACACTGATCCTGGTGCTGGCCGACTGGATGAGAAGGCACGGCGACTGGCCGACTTCTTCCAGGGGGAAGTGGTGGAGTTGGACGCCCCCCTCGAGAGGGAGGAACCCTCGGTTGAACGTCTGGCGGCAAGCCCCTCTGAGTTGACAACCTGAGCTGCGCTCCGAGGTTGCTCGCGTCGGGTTCAAGGCCGCGCTGGAGGTGCTCTAACTGCTGACGGCCTCTTCGACACTGGCGTCATCGCCGAGGTGCAGGGTCTTGACCCAGACCAGGCGCTTCGGCAGCACAGCCATGCGCAGGGTCACCCAGGGGATCACCACGAACCAGTGCACCAGATAGAGGATGCCCAGACCCATGGCCAGCGGACCCATGGCCGGCAGGGCAGGCCCCTCGCTGGGACGCCGGCAGCCGCTCACGATCGCCAGGCCGGAGAGACCGAGGGCCACGATCGAGAGCGGCCAGATCGTGGGCAGGGTGCGGGTGATCAGAGCGCCGGCCAGATCCGCGATCGAGACCACCGGCAGCATGTACTGCAGGAGGAAGAAGCAGGTCAGATCAAGTTTCTGGCTGAAACGGAGCGGCCCGAACACCAGGCCCTGGCCGTAGTCGAAGAAGCGTTGCAGGCCCCCTTCCGCCCACCGCTGCCGCTGGCGCCAGAGGGCGGCGAGGCTGAGCACCGCCTCCTCCTCCACCGGCGGATCCCAGAACACGCCGATCGGCTGGTTGGCCAGCAGCAAGCGGAAGCTGAGATCGAGGTCGTCGGTCACCGTGGCCTCGTTGAAGCCGCCGCAGGCCTGCACGGCTTCGCGCAGCAACAGCTGGCCGTTGCCGCGCAGCTCGGGCACACCGCCCACCGACAGGCGCCCCTCCTGGATCACCGCATCGAGTGCCATCTCCATGGCCTGGGCGCGGGTGAGCAGGTTGACAGGGCCATTCACCACCGCCTTGCGCAGCTGCACCGCCGACCAGCCACCGGCCTCGGCGGCGGGAATGACCCTCTCGAGCAGGTCAGGCTGCAGGCCGGCATCGGCATCGAGCACCAGCATCCAGCGGCCCCGCAGCTGGGTCATCACCTCGTTGAGGGCGCCCGATTTGCCCCCACCCGCATCGCGGGGGCGCCGCAGCACCCGCAACAGCGGCGTGGTCTGCTCCAGCTCCCGTAGCAGCTCGGGAGTGGCATCGTCGCTGCCGTCGTCGATCACCCAGAGCCGCAACTGGCCCTCCGGATAGCGCAGCTGCCGGATCCGATCCACCAGACGACCGATGACGGCCTGCTCGTCGCGGGCGGCCACCACAAGATCCACTGCCGGCAGATCGATGGCTGGCAAGTCCCCCGCAGACGCGTCCACACTGCGGCGAGCCTGACGCAGAGCCTGGAGCAGCACCGTGCGCAGGCTGTAACCGCCCAGCAGCACCGCCAGGCTGAGCGCAGGCAGAAGGCTGCGCTCAGCTGCCAGCCAGTGGGGTGCGAGCCCGGCCCAGGTGCAGCCCAGCAGGAACAGTGCCGATTTGGCGCGGCGATCTCTGCCAGTGCTGGCAATGCCAACGCCGGCATTGGCACTGTCGCTGGCAGTGGCGCTGTCGCCGGCAGCCATGGACACCCCGTGAGTGGCCAGACTTTAAGGGTGACGCTCCGGAATCACAGGCGGAGCCTCGGACTGAAGACCCGTCAGCGGCACCAGTGCCGTGCCCGGGTAGTAATGCTGCAGGATCCGCCGCAGGCCCCAGCCACGGCGCGCCAGATCAATGGCGCCGGCCTGGGACAGGCCGGCGCCATGGCCGAAGCCGCCCCCGACGACACGCCACTGGCCCGCCGCCACGGGCCGAACCTCGAACAGGGTGCTGGGCAAGGTGCGCAGGGTGCGGCGGATCGCATCGAGCCGCAGCACTGTGGAGTCGCCACTGCCGACAATCTCCAGGGCCAGCACCCGGCCACTGGGGCCCCGCTCCAGCACCCGCACACTGCGCGGCTCACCGAGCCTTGGGGCCACTCCGCGCAGAGCCGCACTGATCTGGGCGGCGGTCAGCTGGCGCTGCCAGCGGAAGACGGGATGGCTGGCTCCATAGGCGGCCCCTCCCTGGCGCAGCAGCAGGGCAAGGCCCTCCTGCTGAAGAGGCAGCGGCAGTGAGGCCTGCAACGCGGCTGGTCCATCCACGAAAGACTGCAGATACGGGAGAGGCTCTCCACTCCACCCTTCCTCGAAGCCTGCCGCTACCCCACCGTTGGTGGCGTGATAGACGGCATGAATCGGCCGGCCGGCGTAACTGAGCACCTGGTGGCGGGTGCTGGCGATCGCCTGGCGAACCGCCGCGCCGGCCTGGCGTGGATCGCTGTAGACCTGGCACTGGGTGTCAGCACAGAGGTGATAGCCATCCACCCCATAGCGATGCTGGTTGCGCAGCGCCCAGGTGCGCGCCAGCACGGCCTGGGCCGCCAGGGCTGCTGCCGGCGAACCGGCTCCGATTTCATGGGGCACCACGCCCTCGAGATAACGCTCGAGCGGCGCCTCCTCCAGCAGTGACCAGCTGCCGTAGGCATCGGGTTGCAGGCGGAAGGGACCGCCGTACACGCCGTTCTGCCAGCGCAGCCCACCAGGCGCCTCGATCCGGATCGGCTCCTGAAGTGGCCGTGCACCGTCGGCCGGCCGCAGCTCCGGTACCCAGCGACCCGGCAGCCGGCGTTCCTGCAGCCGGGGCTGCAACCCCAGGGGTGGCAGGGCGGAGGCGGGTGCCCACACCTCCCAGTCGCCCGGGTGCGCGATCACGGCTGCCACACCAAGCTGGCGCCACTGGTCAGCAGCCTGCTCGGCACTCTCGAAACTGGCGAACGGCCCGAGCGCCGGGCGCCGCCAGATCCGGGGCTGGGCCAGGGGCTGCCAGCGCCAGTGCACCAGCAGATCGGCCCCCTGGACTCTGTGGCCGGCCGCATCGGTGAGGATGAGGCCACCGCGGGCGCTGCGCAGCCGCAGCGGCGGTGGCACCGGGCCAGCAGCCTGGCTTGCGGGGGCGAGCCGGGCGGCCAGGGCCACCCAGAGACGCGGATCCCGTGGATCGGGTTTTGGCGGCGGTGGCACGGGCCAGTGCAGTTCCGACTCCATGGCCACAGCCCCCGGCGGGGGTGGAGCCGCCGGGACCGCCATGGTGGGACCTGCTGCCGGGGTTGATGCGGATGAGGCGTGATCGGTGGGAAGCGAGGCCCGGCAGCCCCCTCCAGCCAGCATCAGGGGCACCAGTGCACTGACCGCGAGACCCCGCAACGGCGGTGAAGAAGAGGCAAGGAGACGGGGGGCTGCAGCCATGGATGAGTTGGGTTGCTTGGCGAATGGGAGGTTCGCGTCGTACTTTGCTTGTTTGCGTCCGCGCCGCGAGACATGCCGAAGCTCAAGACCCGCAAAGCTGCCGCCAAGCGGTTCAAGGTCACCGGCAGCGGCAAATTCATGCGCCGGCGCGCCTTCCACAACCACCTGCTCGATCACAAGAGCCCGAAGCGGAAGCGTTATCTCGGCACGATGGCCGTGGTGGATGAGCGCGACGCCGAAAACGTGGCCCGCATGATGCCTTACGCCTGAGCCAACTGCGCTCGGCTCGCCTGATTCCTGATCCTTTTCAACCCGATTCCTCCCCATGGCCCGCGTCAAGAGGGGCAACGTAGCCCGCAAACGTCGCAATAAGATTCTTCGCCTGGCCCGGGGTTTCCGCGGCGGTAACGGCTCGTTGTTCCGCACCGCCAACCAGCGGGTGATGAAGGCCCTCTGTAACGCCTATCGGGATCGCCGTCGCCGCAAGCGTGATTTCCGTCGTCTCTGGATCGCCCGCATCAACGCCGCCGCCCGCATCAACGGCCTCAGCTACAGCCGCTTGATGGGTGGTCTCAAGAAGGCAGACGTGCGTCTCAACCGCAAGATGCTGGCCCAGCTTGCTGTGGTCGATCCCAGCAGCTTCTCCAGCGTCGCCAGCGCCGTCAAGGCCTGACGGCGGCGGTCGGCCCGATGGATCTTCTTCTGCCTCAGGCTTACCTGCTCGGTCTGGTGGTGCTGCTCGGAGGTGCCGCTGTCGTGGTGACCCGCCAGATCCTGCGGGTCCGGCGGGATGAGTCAACCCTGGCCCGGCTTGAGGGTGCGGGAGTCGAACAGGATGCTGCCAATCTGTACGAGCTTGGCTCCGTGCAGCTGCGCAAACGGCTCTATGGCCAGGCGGTTGACACCCTGAAGCGGGCCCTCAAACAGGTGGATGGCGAACAATCCCCCGGTGAGGCCAGGGCTCTGATTGCCAACGCGATCGGCTTCGGCCTGGCTGCTCAGGGACAGTACAAATCCGCGATTCGTCATTACGAATCTGCTCTGCGTGCCAAGCCGGATTATCCGGTGGCACTCAACAATGTCGCTTTTGCCCTCGAGAAGCAGCAGAAACTTGAGGAAGCCTGCGAGGCCTACAAGCAGGCCCTCACTCTCGATCCCTCCAACAAGACGGCCCTGCGCCGGTTGAAGCGACTGGAGCGCAGTCAATCAGCTCTCAAGACCAGCGTTCCCAATCCAGAAACCTGAAGCTGTCACTCCCTCAGTGCAGCGGTCGGGACTGCTCATCTGTCTGCGGCCACAGAATCCAGGCGCTGCCCACAGAGTCCAGTCACCGAAGTGCTCGCCCAGGGGTTGACGAGGCCATGGCCACCCCATCAGCAGGGCAGCCTGGGCCTGCGCTCTCGACTTCAGTCAGTCACCAGAGTCCGCGGATCGGCGTCCTTACGGCAGCAGGGGCTGCAGGCATGGAAACGTTGTTCACGGCAGGCTGCAGCTCTAAGCGACCTCCCATGCCGGTGAGGCGGGGGGCGTTCCATCCACTCAGCTGAAGACCCTGCAGCCCCTGGAACTCGCCACCGGCCTCCAGGCCGGCAACGTCGCATTTGCTGCAGAGCAGCAACAGATCAATCTGATCAGACTTGGCATTGAGATTCCCCTGCACAGGCCAGGTGACGGAGCCCACGGTGATCTGGCCACGCAGGTCGACCATCTGGCCGATGGCGGTGGTGGAGGCCAGGCGCAGATCCACGGAAACCGGAGCACCGCCGAAGGGCTGGTAGCTCCCGACCCAGTCCCGCGGCATCTGCTGGGCCATCACCAGGGCCCGGGCGATCGGATCAAAGGTCTCCACCGGCTCAAACACACCCAGGACCGGGGAGGACCCATAGGGCGCGGGCGTGGTGAAGGGAACGAAGTCGTTCCGGGGCGGGGCCGGCGTCGCCGTGAGAGGCATGGCGGCCAGCAACAGGGCGAGCGGCATGGAATGGAGTGGATCGTGAGGTCCAAGGCTATAGGCGGGAACCCCCTCGCGATACGGTCGATGGACCAGCTCGCCTGTTTGATCCGGCCGTGTCCCAGCCTGAGCCCAGTAACCCTCCGGCCGATGCCCTGGTGATCGGCGGGCGCACGTTCCGCAGCCGCCTGATGACCGGCACCGGCAAATATCCCAGCCTGGCGGTGATGCAGGCCAGCCTCGAAGCCAGCGCCTGCGACATCGTGACCGTCGCCGTGCGCCGGGTGCAGAGCGTGGCTGCCGGCCATGAGGGGCTGATGCAGGCGATCGACTGGCAACGCCTCTGGATGCTGCCCAACACCGCCGGCTGCGCCACCGCAGACGAGGCGGTGCGGGTGGCCCGTCTGGGCCGCGAACTGGCCAAGCTGGCCGGCCAGGAAGACAACAATTTCGTGAAGCTGGAGGTGATTCCAGACCCGAAACATCTGCTGCCAGACCCGATCGGCACCCTGGAGGCCGCCGAGCAGCTGGTCAGAGAGGGCTTCACCGTGCTCCCCTACATCAATGCCGATCCTCTGCTGGCCAGGCGGCTGGAGGAGGCCGGTTGCGCCACGGTGATGCCACTCGGGTCACCGATCGGTTCCGGCCAGGGCATCCGCAACGCTGCCAACATCGCCCTGATCATCGAGAACTCCGGCGTTCCGGTGGTGGTGGATGCCGGCATCGGAGTTCCCAGCGAAGCCGCCCAGGCCATGGAGATGGGGGCGGATGCCCTGCTGGTCAACAGTGCCATCGCCCTGGCAGGGAATCCAGCGGCGATGGCGAGGGCCATGGCCATGGCCTGTGAGGCTGGCCGGGTTGCCCATGCCGCCGGCCGGCTGCCGGTGCGGCCGGACGCAAGGGCCAGCTCACCACTGCAGGGCCGGGTGGGCAGCTGATGCCTCGACTCGCACCGACTCCAGGTGCCCCGGGGTCAAGAGCCGTGAAGTTCCATAGAGGAAACGAAGATCCTCCCGTCGCGGTCCATAGGGTGAGTGCTCTTACCTACTCGAGGGCGTCATGCAGGTCACGGAAGAAGACGGTGGGCGACTCAACGCCTTCGCCAAGGAGCCGCGGATGGAGGTGCTGGAAGCGGGGGAGGGCACCAGCCGCAGCTCCATGGCCCTGATCGTGGGTGGCAGCGTTCTGGTGCTGTTGCTGGTCGCAGTCGCGGTGGGCATCAGCTGATCCGTCACCACGGACCGGCCAGTCGGGATCCGGGCCGGATGCCTGTAGTAGCTTGCCATCCGGAGCACGTGCTCGTTCAGCAGGAGTCTGGCGTGAAGGTTTTCGTTCTCGGTGGCGACGGCTTCTGCGGTTGGCCCTGTGCGGTGAACCTGGCGGACGCCGGCCACGATGTGGTGATCATCGACAACCTCAGCCGCCGCAAGATCGACATCGATCTCGAGGTGGAGTCGCTGACGCCGATCGCGACGATCGGCGACCGCCTCAAGGCCTGGCAGCAGGTGGGCGGCAAGGCGATGCGGTTCGTCCACCTCGATATCGCCCACGAGTACACCCGGCTTCTGGATCTGCTGCGTGACGAGCGGCCGGCGGCGGTGGTGCACTTCGCCGAGCAGCGCGCCGCTCCTTATTCGATGAAGAGCAGCGCTACCAAGCGCTACACGGTCGACAACAACGTCAACGGCACCCACAACCTGCTGGCCGCCATCGTTGAGAGCGGCCTCGACATCCACATCGTGCACCTGGGCACGATGGGCGTGTACGGCTATGGATCCCACCGCGGTGCCACCATCCCCGAGGGTTACCTCACGGTGGAGGTGCCCCAGCCCGATGGCAGCCGCTTCACCGAGAAGATCCTGCACCCTGCCAGCCCCGGCAGTGTGTACCACATGACCAAGACGTTGGATCAGCTGCTCTTTCTCTACTACAACAAAAACGATCAGATCCGCATCACCGATCTGCACCAGGGCATCGTCTGGGGAACCAATACGACCCTCACGGAAAAGGATCCGCGCCTCACCAACCGCTTCGATTACGACGGCGACTACGGCACGGTGCTGAACCGTTTCCTGATGCAGGCAGCGATCGGCTACCCCCTCACCGTGCACGGCACCGGCGGCCAGACCCGCGCCTTCATCCACATCCGCGACTCGGTGCGCTGCGTGCAGCTGGCCCTGGAGAACCCCCCTCAGGTGGGCGAGAAGGTGAAGATCTTCAACCAGATGACCGAGAGCCACCAGGTGGGCGAGCTGGCTCGCAAAGTGTCAGCGCTCACCGGGGCGGAGATCAACTACCTGCCCAATCCCCGCAATGAGGCGGTGGAGAACGACCTGATCGTCGACAACCGCTGCTTCATCGAACTGGGCCTCAAGCCCACCACCCTCGACGACGGCCTGCTGGCGGAAGTGGTGGATGTGGCGCGCCGCTGGGCGGATCGCTGCGATCGCAGCCGCATTCCCTGCGTGTCCGCCTGGACCCACAAGCAGGCTGAGGCCATCCACAGCGTGCCGGTTGCCTGATCCCTTGAAGATCGCCTTCTTCACCGAAACCTTCCTGCCCAAGGTGGACGGGATTGTCACCCGCCTCACCAAGACCGTCGAGCACCTGGTCGCGGCCGGCGACCAGGTGGTGATCTTCTGTCCGGAGGGAGCACCGGAGTCCTACAGGGGAGCCCAGGTGGTGGGGGTGCCGGCGATGCCGTTGCCGCTTTACCCGGAGCTGAAGCTGGCCCTGCCGCGGCCAGCCGTGTCGGAGGCCCTGGAGAGCTTTGCGCCCGATCTGGTGCATGTAGTGAACCCAGCCGTGCTGGGGCTGGGCGGCATCTGGCTCGCCAAGACCCGGGATATCCCCCTGGTGGCGAGCTACCACACCCATCTGCCCAAATACCTCGAGCACTACGGCATGGGCATGCTCGAGCCCTTGCTCTGGGAGCTGCTCAAGGCGGCCCACAACCAGGCCCGTCTCAATCTCTGCACCTCCTCGGCCATGGTGGAGGAACTGAGCGAGAAGGGGATCCAGTCCACCGCCCTGTGGCAGCGGGGTGTGGATACGGACCTGTTCCGTCCCGCGCTGCGCAGCCCGGCGATGCGGCTCCGGCTGCTGGATGGCCGAAGCGATACCGGCCAGCTTCTGCTCTACATCGGCCGCCTCTCGGCCGAGAAACAGATCGAGCGCATCAAGCCGGTGCTGGAGGCTCTGCCCGACGCACGCCTGGCGCTGGTGGGGGATGGCCCCTACCGCAGCCAGCTGGAGCGGATCTTTGCCGGCACCCCCACCAGTTTCGTCGGCTACCTGGCTGGGGAAGAGCTGGCCTCTGCCTATGCCAGCGGCGATGCCTTCCTGTTCCCCTCGAGCACCGAAACCCTGGGACTGGTGCTGCTTGAGGCCATGGCCGCCGGCTGTCCGGTGGTGGGCGCCAACCGCGGCGGCATTCCCGACATCGTGACCGACGGTGAGAATGGCTGCCTCTATGAACCGGAGGGCGCCGACGGGGGAGCCGCCAGCCTCACCGCCGCGGTGCAACGCCTTCTCGGCGATGCAAGCCGACTGGAACAGCTGCGCCGCAACGCTCGCCAGGAGGCGGAGCGCTGGGGATGGGCCGGTGCCACTGCCCAGCTGCGGGCGTACTACCGCCAGGTGCTCGGACATCCGCAGCTGCAGCTGGTGGCCTGAGTTTCAGGAGTTCTGGTGAGACTCAGCTCTTGCGGCCGGTTGGCTGGGGAGCCGAACCCTTGAACCAGGTGGTCATCAGCGCCTTCACCATCGGAGCCGCCACAGTTCCGCCATAACCACCGCTGTTCTGTCCAAAGGCAATGATCACCAAGGTGGGCTTGTCGGCGGGGGCATAGCCACCGAACCAGGCATGGTCAGGACGGGGGGGATCTTCACCGGTGCCGGTCTTCCCGGCCACCGGAGGCAGGGAAGGGTCATTGAGGAGCGTGGCGGTGCCACTGGTCACCACATCGCGCAGCCCCTGCCGCAGCACCCGCAGGGTGTCGGGCCGCAGGCCGATCCAGGTGCGTGGTGTGGAGCGCTCCACCAGGTGGGGCGTCACCAGCCAGCCGCCATTGGCCACCGCCGCATAGAGCCGTGCCATCTGGATCGGCGTCACCGTCACCGCCCCCTGGCCAATCGCGGAGGTGATCGTGTCCACGGGGGTCCAGGGTTCGCCCAGCACCTCCTTCTTCCAGGCCTGGTCCCCCAGCAGGCCCGGGGTATCTTCTTCGATTAATTCCACGCCGCTGAGACTGCCGAAGCCCATGCGGCGGGCCGCCTTGAACAGCTCATCGGGTCCCACCTTGAGGCCCACTTGGTAGTAAAAACTGTTACTGCTCACTGCCAGGGCAAAGGGAAACCCGATCGCCCCGAAGGCGCCATGGTCGGCGTAACACTGCCCGTAGTAGCAGAACGAGTTCATCGTGGGCACCTTGGAGGCCGCGGTGTACTTACCCGATTCGATCCCGGCGATCGTGGTGACGGTCTTGAAGGTGCTGGCCGGGGGAAATCCCTGGAAGGCCCGGTTCAGCAGTGGCGCCTCCGGACGGTTGAGCGCATTCCACTGGGCCGTGGTGGGCCCATCCGAAAACACGTTGGGATCAAAGGTGGGCCGGCTGGCCAGGGCACGGATGGCGCCGGTCTGAGGATCCATCGCCACGATCGCCCCCTTGCGCACGCCGTCCAGGGCCCGTTCGGCGGCGCGTTGGAGGTCGAGATCCAGGGTGAGGCGCAAGTCCTTGCCTGCCTTGGCGGGCTTGTCTCCGAGCACGCGCTGCACCTGACCGGCGGCGTTCACCTCCAGCTGCTGGCCACCCCATTCGCCGCGAAGGTGCGACTCATACACCTTCTCGACACCGCTGCGGCCGATGCGGTCGCGGATGCGGTATCCCTCGCTGCGCAGCCGGTCGTATTCCTCGCCGGTGATGCCGCTGGTGTAACCCAGCACATGGGCCGCCAGGCTGCCATTGGGATAGCTGCGCAGCACGTCAACGTCCACCTCGGCGCCGCGCAGCCGGTCAGCCTGTTCGCGGAAGCGCAGCACCTGCTGGGGGGTGAGCGGACCGGCCAGCTCGATGCGGTAGCCCTCCGGGTTGGCGCCACTGCGCCGATTCTCATCGAGCTCAGCGGCGCCAACACCCATCACCTGCACCAGCTGATCGCGCAGCGTCGGCCACCGGTCATCGTCCACCTCCCGTGGCTGGATGTAGAGGTTGTAGGTGAGGCGGTTGGTGGCCAGGACGCGGCCATGGCGATCAAGCAACCGACCCCGCATCGGGCTGCGGGGCATCAGGCGGATGCGGTTTTCATCAGCCATCTCGCGGAATTCGGGGCCGTGGAGCAGCTGCAGCCACGCCAGCCGGGCCCCCATGGCGCTGCAGCAGGCCAGCACGAGGAGCAGCAGCCAGAGGGGCTGCTGGCCCATGCCGGAATGGCGTACTGAAGCCGGACCCATCGCCATCGATCAGGAGGCCGAGTCGTCAATCCTCTGCTCCAGCAGCCGCAATCGCCCGGAGATCCGCTCCAGGGTGCGGGCCAGAGCTGCATCATCCACCGCCGTGGCCGCCGATGGCTCGGTCGGCACATCCCGCACCTCCACCTTCATCACCGGATTGCCGAGGCCGGGCTGGACGCGGTCGAGACCCTCACGCACCTGGCTGGCCACCGGCTCCCCCTCTTCGCGCAGCTGGCCAAGCGGGTCATTGGTGTCGTTGAAGGCGGCCATCACCTCAGCCGGACCGCCCTTGCGGGCCCGTTCCACCACGGCCAGGCCAACCGGCAGCACGTCCTGCATCAGGGTCAGCCGCAGCGCGTCGAAGGGATCGGCAGCCATTGCGGGTGCGGGCAGAGGGCACATCCCACAGTCTGCCCCGCAAGCTTCCGCTATGGGGGCATCAGCTCAGGGCGTGGGCCGTTGCACGCCTGGAGTCACGACCACCTGCCGGCAGCTCTGCTGACTGCCCCACCACCAGCCGGCACCCACGGCCAGCACGAGCAAGGCCATCAGGGGGACCAAGGCCTGACGCGTGGTATCCAGCACAATCCATTCACTCCAGCCCCGCCAGAAGCGTTCGCGATCGAAACGGCGACGCTCCTTCTGCTCGGCCTGCTCGCGGCGACGCAGGGCCTTCTCGACCCAGCGCTCGAAACTGCGCTTCTTGGTGACGGCCATCTTGCGCTCGACCTCGAGCAGGTGGCCGGAGCCGAGCTCGGGGTTGAACGTGGTGATCAACTCCATGGTCTTGAGAAACATCTCCACCGCCCCTTCCTTGATCCTGACCTCGGCCGGATCGAGCAGGTCCCAGTCGAGCTCGGGATAGAAGCGGCTGCGGTTGACCCGGATCTGCTCCTCGGGAAGCTGGCCGGGCTGCCGCAGCCAGCGGTCGGTGTTGGCGTCGAATCGGCGCCAGTACAGGAAAGGGTTGAGGTAGACCACCTTGCCGGCCAGCAGGATGCTGTCCTGCTGCAGCCGCCGCTGGGTCTGGGAATCCGGCTCGGCAGCGGCGCCTGCAGCGGTCACACCGGAGCTGGTGACGGTCAAGGGAAATCAGCCGGGGCCCGATGCTATCGGAGCTCCCCCGCGGCGACCAGTCACCCCTATTCCCATTCGATCGTGCCGGGGGGCTTGCTGGTGATGTCGAGCACCACCCGGTTGACTCCCTTGACTTCGTTGACGATGCGGTTGGAGATGGTTTCGAGCAGGTCGTAGGGCAGGCGCGACCAGTCGGCGGTCATGCCATCTTCCGAGGAGACGCAGCGCACGACCACCGGGAAGGCATAGGTGCGCTTATCGCCCATCACGCCGACACTGCGCACCGGCAACAGCACCGCGAACGCCTGCCAGATGTCGTGGTAGAGGCCGGCATTGCTGACTTCCTCCCGCACGACGAGATCCGCATCGCGGAGGATGTTCAGCTTCTCGGCGGTCACCTCGCCGAGGATGCGGATCGCCAGGCCCGGTCCAGGGAAGGGGTGACGGCGCACGATCTCTTCAGGCAGGCCGAGGCTGCGACCCACCTTGCGCACTTCATCCTTGAACAGCCGGCGCAGGGGCTCCACCAGCTTGAACTGCAGATCCTTGGGCAGGCCACCGACGTTGTGGTGGCTCTTGATCTTCACGGCGACCCGTTCGCCGGTCTTGGGGTCGACGTTAGTGCCGGCACTTTCGATCACGTCGGGGTAGAGAGTGCCCTGGGCGAGGTAATCAAAGGGGCCGAGGCGCTTGCTTTCCTCTTCGAAGACCCGGATGAATTCGGCCCCGATGATCTTGCGTTTCTGCTCCGGATCGGTGATGCCGGCGAGCTTGTTGATGAAGCGTTCGCGGGCATTGATGTATTCGACATTGATGTGGAACTGCCGATCGAAGAACTCCACCAGGAACTCAGGCTCGCCCTTGCGCATGAAGCCCTGGTCGATGAACATGCAGGTGAGCTGATCACCGATCGCCCGGTGCAGCAGAAACGCCAGGGTGGAGGAATCAACCCCGCCCGAGAGGGCCAGCAGCACCCGCTTGTCGCCCACCTGGGCGCGGACATCGGCGATGGCTTCGTCGATGAAGGCGGCGGTGGTCCAGTCGGGCTCGCAGCCGCAGATGTGATACACGAAGTTGCGGATCATCGCCATGCCGCAGGTGGAATGCACCACCTCGGGATGGAACTGCACGCCGTACAGGTGCCGTTGGTGATTGGCGATCGCCGCTTCCGGCGTGTTGTCGGTATGGGCCAGGCGCACGAAGCCTGCGGGGAGGCGCTCCACCGAATCGCCATGGCTCATCCACATGGTGGAGCCCTGGTCCACGTTGGTGAGCAGGTCGGTGGGATCGTCCACCTGCAGCGGCGCCTTGCCGTATTCGGCCCGGCCAGCCGCCACGACGGCGCCACCGAGCTGCTGCACCATCAACTGCATGCCGTAGCAGACGCCCAGCACCGGAATGCCGAGATCCCAGATGGCGGGGTCGCACACCGGCGCCCCCTCTTCGTAGACCGAACTGGGGCCACCGCTGAGGATGATGCCCTTCGGAGCCATGGCGCGCAGCTCCTCGGCGCTGGTGGCATAGCCGAGCACGAGGGAGAACACCTCCGTCTCCCGGATCCGGCGGGCGATCAGCTCCGAATACTGGGAGCCGAAATCGAGGATCACGATCGCCGGATAGCGGGACGACTGGGAGGACTCGGACATCGGGGCCTGCGGCCGTTTGAGCATTCGGGCCAGCCTAGGTGTCGCCGCCGTGGGCACCCACCCGTTCCGGCGCCAACGGCGTTGCTCCAGCCCGCGCCCAGTGCATCGCACCCACTGGCCCCGTCGCCACGATCTGCCGCCCCCGATCGAACAGCACGGCCCCCACGGCCATGGAGTGGTGGCCGTAACGGGCCAGGTAGGCGCAGCTGCGCTGCTCCACCGTGGCGGCGATCCGCCGCCGCAGCCGGCCGGCCACGCCTGGATCCACCGCCATCAGCTCGACCAGGGCCGCCTCCACGGTGGGCGCGGCGTGGAGTGCCTCCAACTGAGGCCCTGGCAGCCCCTCCAGGGCCGCCAGGGCCGTGAGCACCTCAGCGCGTCCATCGGCCAGGTGGTGGTGGGTGTGGAAGATGCCGCCGGCCAGTTTGATCAGCTTGCCCTGGTAGCCGAACAGCAGCAGCCGCTGCGCACCCCCCTCCGCCGCGGCCACCAGCAGGGGGCCGAGCCAGTTGCCGGCCTTGATCACCTGGGCCGCGGGAAGACCCAGCCGGACGGCCAGATCCAGTCCGTTCTCGCCGATCACCAGCACGAGATCGCCGCCGAAATCAGGCGCTGCCAGGCGCTCCGCCAGTTCGGCCAGGGCCTGCTCGAGCCGATCGGGGGCGGCACTGCGCTGCACCTGGGCCTGGGTGCCGATCAGGGCGAGGCCGTCCACCACCCCGAAGGCGGCGTTGCTGGTGCGCTCGGCCAGGCGCCGGCCCTCCGGCAGCACCACCTTCAGCCACAGCCCCTGCCCCTCGGGCACCAGGGGCCGCAGGGTGCGCTCGAGCAGGCCCTGGGCATAGGCCGACAGACAGAGGCGGCCACTGACCTGTTCCACCCCGGCCCCCTCACCCGCCTCCAGCCGCAACCAGTGGGGGTCGGGGGCCGTTGCGCTCGGATCAGCAGAGGCGACAGACCCTGGCTCCCACCAGCGCAGCAGGGCCCAGACGGCCAGACCACGGGTGAGATCCAGCACCTCCTCGCCGGGGTCGCAGCGGCTGATGCCCAGGGCCCAGCCATCGGCCAGCAGGGCTGCCGACTCCACGGGAATTGCCGTGGCCACGGCGACCTGATCGGGTTCCTCGAGCAGAAGCGGCTGATGAGGGCAGAACGTCTCCTCCCTCAGGGCCACCAGAGCTGCCCTGGCGGCGGCAGCAAGCCACACCGGCAGCGTGTAACCCGTGGCGGTGCCTGCAGGGCCGACTGCCTCGGCGTCAGCTGGTCTGGGAGCTGTGAAGCCAGTGGCGGTGAAGCCGGCGGCCGAGGGGAGCATGGCCCTGGGAGAACGTTTTTTTACAGTGATTGATTGCGCCGCTGTCGCGTCGCGCCGCGTTTCGCCCCAGCCCCATGCAGGACAAGCTCACTCTGATGATCCCCGGCCCCACCCCGGTGCCGGAAACCGTCCTGCTGGCGATGAGTCGCCATCCGATCGGGCATCGCAGCGCCGACTTCCAGAAGATCGTCAAGCGCACCACCGAGCAGCTGAAGTGGCTCCATCAGACCAGCGGCGACGTGCTGGTGATGAGCGGCAGCGGCACCGCCGCCATGGAGGCCGGCATCATCAACGTGCTCAGCCGGGGCGACAAGGTGCTCTGCGGCGACAACGGCAAGTTCGGCGAACGCTGGGTGAAGCTGTCCAGGGCCTTTGGCCTTGAGGTGCAGGTGATCAAGGCTGAGTGGGGCCAGCCCCTGGATCCGGAGGCGTTCCGTGCCGCCCTGGAGGCCGACACCGCCAAGGAGATCCGGGCCGTGATCCTCACCCACTCCGAAACCTCCACCGGGGTGATCAACGACCTGCAGACGATCGCCGGCCACGTGCGTGCCCACGGCACCGCCCTCACCATCGCCGACTGCGTCACCAGCCTGGGCGCCTGCGATGTGCCCATGGACGCCTGGGGCCTGGACGTGGTGGGCTCCGGTTCCCAGAAGGGCTACATGATGCCTCCGGGCCTGGCCTTCGTGGGCATGAGCGATCGCGCCTGGACGGCCTACGAGCGCTCCGATCTGCCGAAGTTCTACCTGGATCTGGGCAAGTACCGCAAAGCGGCCCATGCCGACAGCAACCCCTTCACCCCGCCGGTGAATCTCTACTTCGCCCTCGAGGCAGCCCTCGAGATGATGCAGGCAGAGGGCCTGGAGGCCATCTTCGCCCGCCATGCCCGCCACCGCGCCGCCGCCCAGGCCGGCATGACGGCCATGGGCCTGCCGCTCTATGCCGCCGCCGGCCATGGCAGCCCCGCCATCACCGCCGTGGCTCCGGAGGGGGTCGACGCCGAGGTGCTGCGCAAGGCCGTGAAGGAGCGTTTCGACATCCTGCTGGCCGGCGGCCAGGACCACCTCAAGGGCAAGGTGTTCCGCATCGGCCACCTCGGCTTCGTGTGTGATCGCGACGTGCTCACGGCCGTCGCGGCCATCGAGGCGACCCTGCAGGGCCTGGGGCTGCACAAGGGCACCCCTGGGGCAGGGATGGCGGCCACGGCGGCGGCCCTGGCCGGCTGATCCAGCGCAGATTCAAACGGACATCCCACGGGCGCTCTGAGCCCGTGGGTCTTGGAGGGGGGGCGTGCCCGGCACACCGACGCAGCACCAGGTGCTGGGTTCAGACGACCACCTTCAGCTTGATCTCCAGGCCATTGTTGTAGCCGCTGCCGACGCTCCAGAAAAACTGCTGCTCCATTGGTTCTGCGAGCATGGGCTGTAGCGGTTGACGGGGAGTGCAGCACCATCCAGCCGCTCAACCACTGAGCCCTCCAGCGGTGCGGAGGCTGCGGCTGGAGCATGACGATCTGGGTTTCCTTGAAGAGGCGGCGCGGCTGCTCGGTTTCCGCTCTCGCTTCGTGCAGCTGGAGGCGGGCGCCAATCCCAGCCGCCTGGAGCTTGTTGATGGTGGCGGCATCAGCCTGTTGCGGATGCAGTTCAGCCGACGCACCTTCATCTGCGGCCCGAAGCCGGCCGGGCTCATCTTCTGCAACATCACCCTGCGGGCTGTCCAGGAGCCACCCCGGGTGCACGGGCGCGACCTGGATGCCGAGAACCTGGTGGGCTTCGATCCGCAGCTGGAGATCCACTTCCAGGCACCGGCCGCCCACCGGTTCGCGGTGATGCTGGTCCAGCAGCCGCTGTTCTGGCAGACGGCGGCTCTGATCGGCCGACAGGACCTGGAGCCGGATCTGCTGACCCGCAATGCCTTCCGCATCCATCCGGCCTGCGGCGGAGATCTGCGCCGGCAGCTGAACCAAGCCTTTTGCCAGCCCGAGGCAGCCGCCGGCGATCCGATCGTGGCGACCGCCGCCGTGCAGCAGCTGCGCGACGACCTGCTGCCGCTGCTGATCGCAGCCATCGAGACGCCCCATTGCCGCCACAAACCGGCCAGCCGCCGCGGCGAGCGGCTGCAGATCACCCAGCGGACTCGGCAGCTGATGCTGGAGCGGTTGGCCGACCCGCTCAGCCTGCGGGATCTCTACAGCGCGGTGCCCACCTCGCGCCGCACGCTCATGTACGCCTTCGATGAGGTGTTCGGGATGGCGCCGATGCGCTTTCTGCGGCTGCAGCGCCTGCATGGGGCCCGCCATGCCCTGGCTACAGCCCCACCGGGGAGCACCTCGGTGCTGGCCACAGCCCATCGGTTCGGGTTTGCCAGCGGCAGCCACTTCAACCGCGTCTATCGCCAGCACTTCGGAGAAGCGCCGGCGGAAACCCTCGCTTACAGCCAGAAGCGGGCGGGCTGGTCTGGATCATTACGGGTGGCCCAGCGAGCGGCGTAGTGCGCGAAGAGCGGCGTTTCCTCATCCGCATGCTGCTGTGACCAGAACAACATCTGGATCAGCTTGCTGGCCAGGAAATACACGAATGGGAGCCTCGCACCGATGCGGCAGTGGAACAGGGTCTGAGCGGGATTGAGGGCTTCAACGCGCAGGTCCCAGTAGAGCGGAAAGATGATCGGCCACACCTGCAGAAAGCGGGCCTTGGTGCGACTTTCCATCCGCACATGCTGTGCCTCCATCAGCTTCGGCCGATAGAACTGGGTCATCATGAAGCCGCCACAATATTCGTCATTGCGGATCACGATGTCACCGTCGGCGTCGCGGTAGAGACCCGAATATCGGTGGGAGCGCGAGGCCGGCGTGCAGGCCACATACTCTTCACACGAGAAATTCACGATCCAGTCGGCCAGATCGAACTTCTCGACCGGCACATTCAGTAGCACGGAAGTGCCGAAGTTGAGGTTGTACTTCATCGGAGCGCTGAGCAGAAGACTGGGGTTGGGATCTGTCGGTGAGCAAGACGAGGGCAAGGATCAGAGTCTGAGGTGATCGGTCTCCACCCAGCGGATCACCATCGCGCTGAACTCCGAAGCAGCGTCCTGGTAGCTGTAGTGGCCGGCGTTCTCGAGCAGCTGCAGCTGGGCGCGGGGCAACCGCTGCAGCAGCTGGTCGGCGTTCTGCTCCAGCAGCAGGGCGTCGTGCCGACCCCAGAACAGTTGCACCGGCAGATCGAGGCCTGCCAGGGCCGGATCCGTGCTGCCAAGGCTGGCTGGATAGTCGCGGAACCAGCGGCAGATGGCACCCACACGCCCGGCATAGGAGCGGATGTAGTCGTCCACCTCCACAGCATTCGGCACATAGTTCACGCAGGCCAGTCGATTGCCCACCTCCACGAAGGTGCCCGCACCGGCCATGGTCACCATGAAGCGCCAGAAGCCGGAATCCACCAGTTTGTTGATGATGCTGCCGTTGCAGGAAGGGGCGATGGCCGGACCATCGCCGAGCACCAGACTGGCGGCGATGGTCGGGTGCTCGGCAACGCAGGCAATCGCCGCCGCCATACCGATATCAGGCCCGACCAGGTGGGGACGCTGCAGTTGCAGATGATCGATCAGGGCTGCCACGAAGCGACCCTGGGCGGCGAAGCTCATCCACTCCAGCCCACCGCTGCTGCGCCCGAAACCCGGCAGATCCACCGCCACCAGATCGAACCGCTCCGCCAGGGCGGGCCAGATCGGCGCGAAAGCGAGCAGGCTCTGGGGTAACGGACAGATCAGCAGCACCGTTGGAGCGCCAGGCCGCTGCTGACGGGCGATGCGGATCTGCTCCCCCAGCAGGGGGATCGTGTCCAGGGGCATCGCCGCCGGCTCAGGCAGGGTGGGGGAGAGGCCAAGGCCGTTCTGCTGCTGGGCTCGACGCACACGCCGATATTCCGGAGTAATCAGCAACAGGGCAGAGGTGATCGCGCGATCCAGCAGACCAGGGCGGCGCAGGGGAATGGAGGTGGACATGGCGAATCAGCGGATGGTGCCTCAGCGGCTCAGGGGGACAGGAAGAGGTGCAAGCGCTGGCTTGGGCAGCTCCTTGAGATAGCCCTGCCAGGGGCTCCAGTGATCGGCCACAGGCCCAATGCCCTTAGCCTTGGCATAGCTCTCGTAGAGCCCGATCAGCCGCGTCAGCCGGCCGGGCTCGGAGGCGTTGAGCGGCTGGGTTTCTCCGGGATCGGCCTGGATATCAAACAGACGCCACTGACCATCACCGAACATCGCCCGGCTCTGGCGGGAGGCCTTGTAGCGGCCGGCAACGATCGAACTGTTGCCGAAAATGTCGCTCACCACCCACTGCTGCTCGCTGCGAACGGCATCGGCGCGGCCCTCCAGATAGGGACGCATCGAGACTCCCGTGGGAGTGACGATGGTGCGATCGCGGTAGCGACCGGCAGGAAGGGGGACGCGGCTGTAATCCAGGATCGTGATCGGCAGATCCTTGACGTTGACGTAGGCCTGGCGAATACCGCCGCGCTGGCTGAGGTCATAACCCCGGGGCGGCCGCAACACCATCGGTGTCCGCACACCTCCCTCGGCCAGGTACCACTTCCACCACTGGAGCACGCCATTGGAGGCGTTGGCCCAGTTGCGCCCCATCTCGATGAAGGTGTTACCCCGGCCGAGATCGGCGGGGTCCTGACTGAAGTTCTCGCTCACCCAGCGCGCCAGATCCGGATTGGCACCGGGACCTTCTGTGTCCATGCCCTCAGGTCCATTATCAGAGAGGTAGATGATCAGGGTGTTCTCGAGCTGACCCGTCTCACGCAGGTAGTTGAGCACCCGACCGATGCTCTGGTCCTGATACTCGAGCATGGCGGTGTAGGTGGCCATGGCGCGAGCTTCGCGCTGTTTCTGTTCTTCACTGAGAGCAGACCACTGCTGCAACAGCCAGTTGTGGCTCTGATCGGGGAAGGGAGCATCGGCGGCGATCAGCCCCGAGCGTTTCTGAGCCTCGTAGCGCAGGCGCTTCAGACCCTGATAGCCATGGGTGTAGAAATAATCGATGTAGCGTTCGATCAACACCGGCGGCACCTGCAACGGCGAGTGCGGCGAGGTGAAGGCCAGATAGGCAAAGAAGGGGCGGCCGCTGCCGCGACCCTCCTCCAGATAGCTGATCAGTTTGCTGGTGAAGAGATCGTCGGAATAGAGGCCAACCGACCGCTGCACCTGTTGGCCGTCCTCGTACCACGGCTCATCCGGCAGGATCCTCTGGGCCATCAGCTGCTGGTGCTCGGGATTGTTGGGGCTGGGTAGGAACACCTTCTGGTTCCAGTGGTTGGCGCCACCGGCAAGGATCCCGTAGGAGCGTTCGAAACCCCAATCCCGGGGGCCCCAGCCGCCGTGACCGGGGCCGCCCAGATGCCATTTGCCCACCATCAGGGTGCGATAGCCGGCATCGCGCAGCAGCTCAGCAACGCTGACGGTGTTGCGAGTGAGGTAGCCCTCGTACCCGGGCCTGCCTTTGGTGGGTGGGTAGATGGCGTAGTCGAAGGCGCCCAGACCCACATCGATCGGATCGTTGCCGGTGAGCATCGAGGCCCGGGTAGGGGAGCAGACCGGCGACGTGTGGAAGCTCCCGAAGGCGACACCCTCCTCGGCGAGGGACTCCAGGTTGGGCATGGCGGCATTGCCACCACCCCAGGGCACATCGCCGAAAGCGGCATCGTCGGCCACCAGCAGCAGCACGTTGGGACGCTGCCGGGGCGAGCTGGCTTGAGCAGCACTGGCTTCGGCAGCGCTGACCGGAGATCCCAGCAGCGCCGACACCCCCTGGAGCAGAACCAGCAGCAGGCCGAGACTGAGCTGGCGAGACCGGCTGAGCTGGTGAGACCATCGGGGCAACAGCAGGCAATCCATAGGCCGAGCGAGGCGGAGCAGTCCTTCCAATGCGTCCATCAAAGGGCGACGGCTGGGCGGCAAGGACCCGAAAGTGCAACGTCATCGCCAGGCCAGTCCCAACCCGACCATGGCGCTTCGATCCGGAGGAGAGCAGCGCAGCCCTTGCAGGTCTGGGGAAAGCTGCCCGGCTAACGGGTTGCATCAGGGCGGTGGGTCCCCTGGAGGGGCCCACCTACCGTTGAAGCACTTGCGTGTTCGCGATGCGTCGCACAATGCTGGCCCTTGGGGCCGTTCTCAGCCTGGCTCTGGCCGCCTGCCAGAAGCAGGACACAGCCAAGATGGAGCAGAAGACCGAAGGGGAGATCTGCACCCAGCTGGCAGCGGTCGGTGCGGCCCTTGAGAAGACGGCTGCCCTCACCCCCCAGTCGACCGTCGGCGAGGCCGAAGCAGCCAACAAGGAACTCGGCGGCTCCCTCAAGGCCCTGGCTGACGAAGAGAAGAAGCTCCAGGAACTCCGCCTGCAGGACTTCCGCAAGCAGGTGAAGACCTTCAAGAAAGATGTGGCCACGGTGGCCAACAGCAAGAAGCTCACCCTGGAGGAAGCCGCCGGCCAGCTGAAAGGCAAGGCCCAGCCCCTGCTCGCCGCCCACAAGCAACTTACCGCCGAGGTGAACTGCAGCCCCGCCAAGCCCTGAGGCTGCAACAGCAAGCCGGGCGCCCAGAGCCAATCGATGCCCGGCTTGCTAGGATTTACTCGTGCGGGTGTAATTCAGTGGTAGAATGTCAGCTTCCCAAGCTGAACGTCGCCGGTTCGAGTCCGGTCACCCGCTTACCAGTTCAGGCCTGGAAATTTGTTGTTCCTCAATCGATCATCTCGATTGGCACTCGCTTGCAGCACGCCAGAAGCTGACTGTGAATGACAGGTAATAGCCGCGATTGGTTCAACCTTCTCACAGGGCTTCTCACCTCCGGGTCGTTTCATGGCCTGATTTGACCGTCCTTGATCGCCCCGGGTTGTCGCCGTGGATCGACCGAACCTGAGACCTGACTGGCGACCCAAGATGCGGTTCTGACCCGGCCTGACCCTGTGATGGCCCACCGCGTACTCACCGAGACAGCGGTGAGCATCTCGGAACACAAGAAAAACCCCATGGCCACCGTGGCGGCAGGAGAGGGAATGGCCGTCGCGGTGCTCAACCGCAACGAGCCGGCCTTCTACTGCGTGCCGGCCAGGGCTTACGAAGAACTGATGGATCTGGTGGACGACCTGGAGCTGGGCCGCATCGCCGATGCCCGGCTGACGGACGGCCAGGAGCCTGTGCGGGTCAGCCTCGATGCTCTTTGAGCTGGCCTTTCACCCGGAAGCCCTTCGGGAGTGGCGGAAGCTGACGCCAGGAATCCGGGAGCAGTTCAGGAACAAGTTGGCCGGGCGGCTGACTGAGCCCAGGATCCCCGCGAGCAAATTGCGTGGATCCTCCAACCGCTACAAGATCAAGTTGCGGGCCGCCGGGTACCGTCTGGTCTACGAGGTGCGTGACCATGAGCTCCTCGTCCTTGTCGTGGCGGTGGGCAAGCGGGAGCACAATGTTGTCGACCAGCGTGCCGATCAGCGCTGAAGCCGACCGACGGACCCGGCCGCGCGCATCACGCCGTGCATGACAGAATGGATGACAGATCATCTGTTCATGTTGCATGCCGGCCTTCAGTCTTCGGCTCCCCCAGGACCTGGAGCGCAGACTGGGCGAGGAAGCCCTCCACTGCGGCCAGCCCCGCTCGGAGCTGATCCGCGAGGCACTGGAGGAGCTGCTGCGCCGCCGGGAGCAGCAGCGCTTCATGGCCGGGCTCGTCGCCGCCGCCGAAGCGCTGATGAGGGATCCTTCAGCCCGCGCTGAAAGCCTGGATGTGGCGGCAGATTTCCTGCCGGCCGACTGCGAGGCTCTGGCGTTGGCGGAGGAGACGACCTCCCGGGAGCTGACCGGCCAACCGAGCCCCCAACCGTGGTGGCGCTGATGCGTCGGGGTGAGATCTGGGTGGCGCGTCTGAATCCCAACCAGGGCGCGGAGGTGGGAAAGCTGCGTCCCGTCGTGATCCTTCAGGCTGATCCGATCACCCAGGCCGGCCTGGCCACGGTGATCGTGGTGCCGCTCACCACCCAGGACCGGCCTGGCACCCGGGCGCTGCGGGTCCCGATCCGTGCCCGCGACCGCCTGCTCTGCGACTCCTTCGCCATGGCGGATCAGCTCCGCTCCCTGGATCGCTCCCGCCTTGGCGACGGCCCCCTCACCACCCTCGGCGGGGACGAACTGGCGGAGCTGGAGCGAGCGCTACTGGGGGTGCTGGGCATTGGTTTCGCCTGAGTGAGCGCATGCCGTGGCTGACTCCAGTCCCTCCGAGCTGAACCAGCTGCGCCGGGAGAACGCCTTCTTGATTGGGCTTCTGGAGGCCCACGGCATCGCCTGGCGATCCGGCGGACCTGACCCAACGGAACCCGCGCCGATTTCGAAGGCAGCACCTGCCAACGGCCCCAGTTCTACGCAGGAGAAGGTGGCGCTGTTCCGGCGCCTGTTCCGCGGTCGCGACGACGTGCATGCCCTGCGCTGGCAGAGCAACAACAGCGGGCGCTCGGGATATGCACCGGCCTGCGCCAATGAGTGGCGCCCAGGCATCTGCGAGAAGCCCAGGATCAGCTGCCGCGACTGCCATCACCGCAAGCTGCTGCCCCTCACCGATGCGGCGATCTACGGGCATCTGGCCGGCGAGCACACCATTGGCCTCTACCCCCTGCTGGAGAACGACACCTGTCATCTGTTGGCAGTGGATTTCGATGAGCAGGACTGGCGCGACGACGCCAGGGCCTTTCTGCACTCGTGTCGGGAGCTGGCAGTGCCCGCAGCGCTGGAGATCTCCCGCTCCGGGGAAGGTGCTCACGCGTGGGTGTTCTTCGAGGAGGCGGTACCGGCCCGGGAGGCTCGCCAGCTCGGGGCAGCCCTGATCAGCCACACCTGCAACGCCACGCGTCAGCTGCAGTTGAGCTCCTACGACCGGCTGTTTCCCAACCAGGACACCCTGCCGAAAGGCGGCTTCGGCAACCTGATCGCCCTGCCGCTGCAGAAGGAAGCCCGGCAGCGGGGTTGCAGCGTGTTCGTGGATGACGACCTGCAGCCCTATCCCGATCAGTGGGCCTATCTGGCAAGCCTGCAGAGGTTGTCGGTGGCCGGGCTGCAGAGCGTGCTTCAGACCGCCACCGGCGGTGTCCATCCGCTCGATCTCAGCTTCATCGACGAGGAGGACCTGGCGACCCCGTGGAAGGCACCTCCTGCAATTGCGAAGCTCAGCGGACCGCTGCCCGCCTCGATCACCCTCACCCTGGCCGATCGTCTCTATGTGGCGCGCTGGGGCCTGCCGCAACCGCTGCTCAATCGACTGATCCGTCTGGCGGCCTTTGCCAATCCCGCTTTCTACAAAGCCCAGGCCATGCGGCTGTCGGTGTGGGACAAACCGCGGGTGATCGGCTGCGCTGAACAGTTCCCCCATCACCTCGCCCTGCCGCGGGGCTGCCTGGAGCCGGCGTTGACCCTTCTGAAGGGGCAGGGTATCGGCTGGGAACTTGTGGATGAGCGCCTGAACGGCTCACCGCTGGTGCTGTCGTTCACAGGGCAGCTGAGCGCTGACCAGGAGACCGCCGTGGAGGCGATGCTGCACCATGACATCGGCGTGCTGCAGGCGCCGACGGCCTTCGGGAAAACGGTGGTGGCAGCAGCGATCCTGGCCCGGCGGGGTGTGAACACCCTGGTGCTGGTGCATCGGGCTGAGCTGCTGCGCCAATGGCAGGAGCGGCTCCACGCCTTCCTGGATGTCGCTCCTCAGGCGATCGGTTGCATCGGTGGTGGCAAAGCCAAGCCCACCGGGCAACTCGACATCGCTGTGATGCAGTCGCTGGTGCGCAAAGGCGAGATGAATCCCGTGGTCCAGGGCTACGGGCAGGTGATCGTTGACGAGTGCCACCACATCGCGGCGGCATCCTTTGAAACGATCCTCAGGCAGGTGAAGGCCCGCTATGTGCTGGGGCTGTCCGCCACCCTGGTCCGCCGCGACGGTCTGCAGCCGATCTTGTTCATGCAGTGCGGCCCCATTCGCCACACCGCCCAGCGGCCTGCCGGAGCGCCCCAGATCCTGGAGCTGGTGAGCCGCACCCATCAGCTCGAGGGGCTGCCAACCGATCTGCCGATCCAGGAGCTGATGCGCCGATTAGCGGAGGACCCACGCCGCACCGAGCGGATCGTGGACGAGGCTCTCGCCTGCTGGGGTGACGGCCGCAATCTGTTGCTCCTGAGCGAGCGCACCGATCACATCACGACGATCGCCACCGCTCTGGCTGGGGAGGTGCCGAACCTATTCCTTTTGCATGGCCGGCTGAGTGCACGCCAGCGCAGCACCACCCTTGCCGCGCTGGAGGCGTTGCCTCTCAACGAACCCCGCATCGTCCTGGCCACAGGCCGTCTGGTGGGAGAAGGATTCGACCATCCGCCACTCAACACTCTGCTGCTGGCGATGCCCGTGTCCTGGAAAGGCACACTGCAGCAATACGCCGGCCGCCTGCATCGGCAACAGAGCGGCAAGACAAGCGTGCGAATCATCGACTGGGTCGATCTCGGCCATCCGATCACGCAACGGATGTGGGAGCGACGGCTGCGGGGCTATCGGGCCATGGGCTACGCGCTGCTTGCAGATCAGCTATCGATGGCAGGCGTCTGAGCGAAAGCTTCTCACAGACCTTCTCACGTCCAAGCCTGAAGGCATAGGAGACCCACAGCGGCGCAAGCGGTTCGGCCGATCAATCGAGAAGCTTCCCAAGCTGAACGTCGCCGGTTCGAGTCCGGTCACCCGCTTTTAGTCAAGAACTGAAAAGCGCCGAAGATCAAGCGTGCGGCCTCTCTCCCATCGGCTGGCAGGAGTCCAGTCGGAGCTTGGCAATGACCGGCAGTGCCAAGGGGTGACATCGACCTTCTCACAAAGCTTCTCTCGCGACTGCGCCATTGATTGGTCAGGCATTCATCTGCGCGGGGTGAACTCATGGTCCGCCCAGCACTGGATCGTCCGGAATCACGACTGGGCGGAGGTTGCCAACTGAATTCGGCCCAACATCATGCCCGGAGGTGATCAGGGCAAGCCGCTTCAGCATCAACGACCGATCGCCTGACGCTGCAATAACAGGGAAAAAATGTCCCAGGACGGTCTCCAGAATCGCTGGAGATCAGCCGGGCGCCACCCATTCGATCCAGACCCGCCTAGCGACCTGTCCAGAGACCTGACTGGAGACCTAGAATGTGGTGCATTGCCTTCCTGCTCCGCTGATGGTCCACCGCGTTCTCGCTGAGACAGCAGTAAGCATCTCGGAGCACAAGAAAAACCCCATGGCCACCGTGGCAGCCGGAGAGGGGATGGCCGTCGCAGTGCTGAACCGCAACGAGCCGGCCTTCTACTGCGTGCCGGCCAGGGCCTACGAAGAGCTGATGGATCTGGTGGACGACCTGGAGCTGGGTCGCCTCGCCGATGCCCGGCTGACGGACGGCCAGGAGCCGGTGCGGGTCAGCCTCGATGCCCTTTGAACTGGCGTTTCATCCCGAGGCTCTGCGTGAATGGCGACAGCTGAGCGCGGGGATTCGCGAGCAGTTCAAAAAGAAGCTGGCTGAGCGGCTGGTTGTCCCGCGAATTCCCGCCAGCAAGCTGCGGGACTCCAGTGATCGGTACAAGATCAAGCTCCGCTCCGCCGGCTTCCGCCTGGTCTACGAGGTGCGTGACCACGAGGTGCTGGTGCTGGTTGTGGCGGTGGGCAAGCGGGAGCGCAATGCTGTCTACCGCCAGGCCGATCAGCGCTGAAGCCCTATGGCTGGCTCCATGCCCTCTGATCTGGATCAGCTGCGCCGGGAGAACGCTCGCTTGATTGAGCTGCTGGAGGCCCACGGCATCGCCTGGAGATCCGGCGGACCTGCCCCAACAGAACCCGTGCCGATTTTGGAGGCAGCACCTGCCAACGGTCCCGGTTCCACGCAGGAGAAGGTGGCGCTATTCCGGCGCCTGTTCCGCGGTCGCGACGACGTGCATGCCCTGCGCTGGAAGAGCAACAGCAGCGGGCGCTCGGGCTATGCACCGGCCTGCGCCAATGAGTGGCGGCCAGGCATCTGCGAGAAGCCACGGATCTCCTGCCGCGACTGCAACCACCGCGAGCTGCTGCCCCTGAGCGATGCAGCGATCTACGGCCATCTGGCCGGAGACCACACCATCGGCCTCTACCCCCTGCTGGACAACGACCATTGCCACCTGCTGGCCGTCGACTTTGACGAGCAGGACTGGCGTGACGACGCCCGGGCCTTTCTGCGCTCGTGCCGGGAGCTGGCGGTGCCGGCAGCGCTGGAGACTCGCCAGCCGGGGGCGGCCCTGATCAGCCACACCTGCAATGCCACGCGTCAGCTGTAGTTGAGCTCCTACGACCGGTTGTTCCCCAACCAGGACACCCTGCCGAAAGGCGGCTTCGGCAACCTGATCGCCCTGCCGCTGCAGAAGGATCCCAGGCAGCGGGGCTGCAGACCGTGATTCAGACCGCCACCAGCGGCGCCCATCCGCTCGATCTCAGCTTCATCGACGAGGAGGACCTGGCGACCCGTCAACCAGGTTGTCGCCGGATAGCCTTGGCAAACCCGGCCTTTTACAAGGCCCAGGCGATGCAGCTCTCGGTGTGGACAAGCCGCGGGTGATCGGCTGTGCGGAGAACTTTACCCAGCACACACCGGGCCAGACTCAAGGGCAGAGGCAGGACGATCCCATGGCATGGGCCAACCGAACGGGCAGCTTGATCGTCGCTTTCGCACTGTTCTCAGGACTGGCTGGGTGGGCGCAACCGCTCACCACGCCGCAGCAGAAGGAGACGCTGCAGCAGGAGACCCTGCAGCAATCCATCCAGCGGCGCCAGGCCTTCCCCTTCCGCCCCGACTGCAACGGCAACACCCAGGAGATGGCAGCCTGTCTCTGGCAGGAGCGGGACCAGGCCGATCAACGTCTGTTGCCCCTGCTGGGCGGCAGCCTGCCGCTGGAGCGCTGGAGAAGCGTCCGCCATTCAGTGTGTGAGCGCTCGGCCCAGCGGAGTCAGGGGGGCAGCATCCTGCCGATCCTCTGGCTCACGTGTGAAAACGAGCTCAACGCAACCCTGCTCCAACAGCTGACCACCCCCCTCGGCCGCTGATACCGGCCCCGGTTCTTGCCTCCACCACCTGCGCGTACGCAACACCATGGATGAAGCCAGCCTGCGAGCCCTGTTCACCAAGCCCTACGGCACACCAGCCCCGGCAGAAGATCAATGGCGCGCCCTCTATGACGATGATGTGCACTTTCAGGACCCCACCCAGGAGCGCCAGGGGATCGCGTCGTATATCGAGGCTCAGCAGGGTCTGGTGAAACGCTGCGATGACGTTTACCTCACAGCAGGGGCGATCGCGATTCAGGGCAAGACCGCGTTCATCGAATGGGAGATGGGCCTGATGATCAAGGGCATCGAATTCATCTATCCCGGCACAACCCGCCTGTACCTGAACGACGCCGGCAAGATCATCGACCACCGTGACTACTTCGACTTCGTGGGGCCGACCTTTGCGCCGGTGCCTGTGGTGGGCGGCTTCGTGCGCTGGCTGTACCAACGCTTCGTCGACTGAGGGTGGCGCTCAGGCTGCGGCTTCGTCAGGTCCCACGGTGGCCGGCAGGTGGCCTGTCTTCACCCAGATGGTGCAGCCCGAGTCACTCCAGGGCCGATGCGCACTGCCCGGGGGATTGCGCAGCCAGCTGCCGGCCGGATAGGTGCCCTGTTCGTCCTGAAACACGCCCTCCAGCACCAGGATTTCCTCGCCACCAGGATGGCCGTGCGGTTGGAACACCGTGCCGGGCGCCCAGCGAACCAGGGCCACATGCTCCGAGCCGTAGGCGTGCAAGGGCATCACCTCCAGCCCCGGCACCAGGCCAGGCAGCCAGTCGCGGCTGGGGGTGGCGATCCCCACGGTCTGCTGATCGGCCGGGTGCATCTGGTGCAGCTTGACCAGCAGCGTGCAGCCCTCTGCGCTGAAGGGCGCATGGCTGGAGCCGGCGGGGTTGCGCAGGTAGGTGCCGACCGGATGGTCGCCGGCCTCGTCGGAGAAGGTACCCTGCAGCACCAGAATCTCCTCGCCACCGCCGTGGCTGTGGCGATCGAAGTGGCTGCCGGGGGCGTAGCGCACGATTGAGGTGGCGCGGGCCACCTCACCGCCAAGGCGATCGAGCAGGCGCCGCTCGACTCCGGCCAGGGGGGATGGTGCCCAGGGGAGGCTGGTGGTGTCCAGCATCACCCGTTGGCTCAGATCGGCACGGAGCTCCATGGGCTGATTCTGCTCAACGGCGGACGCGCAGCAACTGAATGTGAGGAGGCAACCGCGTCACACCGCCTGGGCTTGCCGCCGGCTGAAGGCAACGACTCCAGCAGCAAGGGCTGCCACCCCCAGGGCGCCACTGGCGACCAAGAACACCAGCGTCTGCAGGGCCAGCAGGAACACCCCCAGAGCCGACGCCGCCTTGATCTGAATCCTGGCCTTGATCAGCAGGGTGAGCAGCAGCAGCACCGTGGCCCGCAGCCCGGCGATCCTGGCGGCAGACAGGGGACAGAGAGGGCAGGGCAGCAGCATGGTGGAAGTGCGATGCTTCAATTTTCTCGAATCTATGCAGTTTGAACTGGCGCAGCCCGGCGAACGCCTTGATCCAATGCATTACGAATACATTATCGATCTCCCGGCGGGTATCGTTTGACTTCTCGTAGCCGGCATGACGGGTGCTCTGTCCATCAATAGCTGAACCACCGGTACGGTCGTGGTTCTGCGCCACTTGCGTAGGCGAGGAGCGACCTCTTGAGCAATCAACCGGCCGCAGCCTGCGCAACACTCAGAGTTCAGCCGGGCCCTCCACACCTTGTTGACCTAGGGCTGGTTCTTCTCGCTTTCTCAGGAGGCCCTCAGTACGGGTTGGGCTGTGGCTGTCGCCGCGCCATTGCCAGCAGCGCCTTGATGTCGTGCATCGCCGCCTGCACGTCAGCACGGATGGAATGAAAGCCGGCGAGGCGCAACACGTTCGCAAAATAGTTAGCAACAATTATCGTTGTACAAGTATGGCTTGAAAGAAATGAGCCTTTGAGCAACACCTTACTTGATTAGGTAGCAAGCTCCGCATTCCTGAGGTGACGCTCGGGACGTGCGGTGCAGATATAGACGGCATGAACCACCCGGTCCGTCATCGCCGAAAGATTGAAGCGCCGGTTGAAGCGGTAAGTGAAGGCGCCCAGGTAGCGGTCGGCGTACTTATCGAATCGCAAGGCGTGAAACGTGCCGCTGAA
>NZ_JAYGIC010000074.1:0-25379 GCF_034931105.1 Synechococcus sp. CCY9201
CTGATCCACCCCCAGCTCGGTGGCCATGCGCAGCACCAGTTCCCCGTCGCGCCGTGGCATCGCCAGGGCCAGGCCAATCGGCAGGGAGGTGGGCTCCTGGCGCTCCAGGGGCTGCCCCAGCGGCTGCTCCAGGTCGGCGCGGCCCGGTTCCTGCAGCTGCGCGGTCCAGAGGCCCCCGCAGCCATCCACCACGGCGAACCGGTCGCCGGGCCGCAGCCGCAGCACCCTGTTGAGGTAGTGGCTCTCCTCCCGGCTGAGGGCGATCCCAGCGTCGCCGCCCTGCCGCAGTCGGTTCGGATCGATCAGCAGGCGGCGCAGTTCCCGGGCCATCGCTCTGGCTCACCCCAAGCCGCTACCCCACCGGTACCTCATTCGTCCTCCAGCTGGGGAAAGAGGCTGTCGGGCTGCTCCTCGATCGGCCAGTCCTCGTTGATGCCGCCCACGACCACCTCCTCGATCTCCACCACGTCGTTGTTGAGTTGCCGCAGGGCGTTGAGCAGCACATCCAGGGCAAAGACATCGCTGGTGCCCATATCCACCCAGCAGCGGGCCCACTCCCCCTGCAGCTCCAGCGGCCCCATGTTGTGCATCAGGGCGGGCAGGGCCCGCTCCGCTTCCTCCTGGTCCACCACCAGCCAGCTCAGATCGGCCGCCTCTTCGTGCAGCTGCAGGGTCTCGGCATTGAAACCGCCGAGCTTGCCGAGGAAAAACCAGCTGTCGAACACCGTTTCCACGTAGCCCCTCTCCCCATGGCCGAGGGGATGGGAGAAGCGCATCCAGATCCAGCAGTTGAACGGGTCGACCTCGCGGAAGCGGATCTCCATGGGGCAGTGCGAACCGGCGTGGTTGCGATCGATGTCTCCCCATCAAACACGCCGCCTCGACCGACCGACTCAGGCGGCGGCCCAGCATGCTGGTGCCATGCTCGAGCTTCAGAACCTTCGTTATCAGCCCGCCACGGCTGCCACACCGGTGCTGCTCGATGTGAGCCTGCGGCTGGAGGTGGGAGAGCCAGCCCTGGTGACGGGGCGCAGTGGCTGCGGCAAGACCACCCTGCTGGAGGTGATCAGTGGCCTGGCCGAAGCCGATCGTGGCCGCATTCTCTGGAACGGTGAACTTCTCTCCAGCCGCCGACGGCGCTGGCTCTGCGGGCTGGTGTTCCAGTTCCCGGAGCGCCATTTCCTCGGCCTCACGCTGGGCCAGGAGCTGAAACTCGGCCAGCGGCGCCTCACCCAGGAGCGGGCCGAGGCGGCGCTGGCCAAGGTGGGGCTCACGGGGGTCTCGCTTCAGCAGGCACCGGAGCGGCTCAGTGGGGGCCAGCAGCGGCGGCTGGCCCTGGCGGTGCAGTTGCTGCGCGATCCGCGGGTGCTGCTGCTGGATGAACCCACCGCCGGGCTCGATTGGACCGTGCGCGATGAGGTACTGCAGCTGCTGCGCAGCATCGCCCGCGAACGGGCGGTGCTGGTGGTGACCCATGAGCCGGAGCTCTTTGGCGATCTGGCACCCCAGCGCTGGCTCCTGGAGAACGGCACCCTCCAGGCCTGCCAACCCCACCCGGGCCAGTCGGCGCAGCGTTCAACCGCCCGACTGGGCTGACCCACGGGCCAGGACACCCCACCGGCGCATCGCCTACCGCCGCATCGTCCACGGCCGCATTGCACTCCGTCGCATCCCTCTTGGCCGCAGCGCACTGCCTACGATGCCCGTCAGTTGGGTTGCGGGCGGGCCGGTGTGATGGGCGATCAGCTGGTGCGTGCCACCGCCGCCGGGGGCGGTATCCGACTGGTGGCGGTGACCACCACCGTGGCCAGCCGCTATGCCCGCCGTCGCCACGACCTCTCCTTCCTCACCACCGCCTTGCTGGGCAGGGCGATGACCGCCGGTCTGCTGCTGGCCAGCTCGATGAAGGTGGCCCATGGCCGGGTGAATCTGCGCATCGCCTCCGATGGTCCGCTGCGCGGCCTGATGGTGGATGCCGGCCGCGACGGCACCGTGCGCGGCTACGTGGGCCAGCCCAGCCTGGAGCTGGATCTGGTGCGCGAAGCCGATGGCGGCTCCCACTTCGACTTCCGCACGGCCACCGGCACCGGTTACCTGCACGTGGTGCGAGACCTGGGCGAGGGAGAGCCCTTCAGCAGCACCGTTGAGCTGGTGAGTGGTGGCATCGGCGAAGACGTCGCCTCGTACCTGCTCCATTCCGAGCAGACCCCTTCGGCGGTGTTCGTGGGGGAACGGATCGACAGCAGCGGCGTGCGATGTTCCGGTGGGGTGCTGGTGCAGGTGCTGCCCAAGGCGGCCCGAGAACCGGCCCTGGTGGCCCTGCTGGAGGAGCGGTGTCGTGAGATCCGAGGTTTCAGTAATCGGCTGGTCGCCTGTGAGGGCAATCTCAAGGCCCTGCTGGAAGATATCTTCCCGGATCTGGATCCCCAGCTGCTGCAGGAGGGAGAGCCCCACCAGGCGGTGCAGTTCCACTGCCCCTGCAGCCGCCGTCGCAGCGTCAGCGCCCTGAAACTGCTGGGCCGCGACGAACTGAGCGCCATCCTGCAGGAAGACGGCCAGGCTGAGCTCGTCTGCCACTTCTGCAATGAGACTTACCAGGTCGAGGCCCCTGAATTGCAGGAGCTGATCGACGAGCTTGCTGTGGCGTGAGAGTCGCCCCTGAGCCGTCGGCTTGAGGCCACCGGGGGCTTCAACCGATCAGCAGGGCACCCAGCAGCAGCAGCAGCAGGGCCGGCAGGCTCTGGACCTGGAGAGGCGACAGGGGCAGGGACGGATCGAGGCCGCCGGCCAGCAGGCCGCCGATCACCAGCCCGATCGAGAGCAAGGCAAAACCCCAGCCGACCGCCACAAGCAACCGACCGAGACGGCGCTGCAGGTTGATCACGGCCACGCCGGTGGCGAGGGCCAGCAGCAGTTCCGGTGCTGCGCTCGGGGTGAACAGCAGCAGGGCCAGCAGGGAACCGATGCCGGCCAGGGGAATCCAGAGTTCGGTGCCATTGGCCAATCCCAGGCTGGGCATGCGCAGGGCGGCGCCGGAGAGCCTGGGAACCGCCAGCTGCGGCAACTGGGGCAGGGCGGGCAGGGTCGGCCTGGCTGGCGGCGGCGAGGCCTGTTCCCGCTGGGAGGCGGAACGGGCAGCGAAGCTCACCCGTCCCTGCTGCCTTTCCTTGAGGCGCTCCATCAGCACGGCGTCGTAGGCGGCCTCGATCCGGGAGCGGGCCAGGGGGTCATCGCCCACCTCGTCGAGACGAGCCAGCTTGGCGGCTTGCACGGCGTCGAAACTTGCGTCGGCGGCGATCCCGAGACGCTCATAGGGGTCGAAGGCATCGGCCGCGCGGGACGGCTGATCGGAACCTTGATTCATGGCCAGCTCTGCGTATGGAGGAGCGTATCGAGAACCGGCCACCCTGGGTGGTTCAGCTCAGAACAGCGGATCGCTGCGCTGGTATCCGGATTCCTGCTGCAGACGGCGACGCCAGGCTTCTGCTTCGTCAAAAGGCAGGCGCTGGCGATGCTTGAGCAGCGGCATCTGGGGAGGAAGATGGCTGCCCTCACGCATCTCGACAGCCCCCTGGGCAGGGAGGAAATTGACGTAATCACAGCCCCCGTCGCTGCGGGGACGCACCAGCCAGACCGGCAGCGGCATGACCTATGACCTTCTGTTGCAGAACCTTTCGGTTGGTGAAGAGCAGTCTGGCGGATCCTGCGCCCATCCGCGACCAGCCGAGCTCGCTCCGCAGTCCGGCTGCCCGATGGGCTGCGTTCAGAGCGCGATCGGTTCGACGCCGCTCACCACGGGCGCCACTGCACTGAGCTCAAGCTCGGGATGGTCGTCGTGCAGCTGGTTGAGATTCCAGGTGTTCTTGAACAGCAGCACGGGTCGGTCCCAGGCATCCCGCACGGTTTTGCAGTTGAAGACGCGGCCCACCTGCTCAAGCGCTGGCCAGCCCCCCACCACCCAGCGGGCCACCGAGAAGCCCAGGGGCTCCAGGCGGGTCTGCACGCCGTACTCGTTCTCAAGGCGGTACTGCACCACCTCCAGTTGCAGCTGGCCCACGGCCGCGAGGATCGGATCGCGCTTGCTCTGGTCGGTGTCGTAGAGGATCTGCACGGCGCCCTCCTCGCGCAGCTCGTTCACGCCTTTGCGGAAGCTCTTGAAGGCTGAGGGGTTGGGGTTGCGAAGCCAGGAAAAGATCTCCGGGCTGAAGCAGGGAATGCCCTCGTATTCCACTCTGGGGCCCACATAGAGCGTGTCGCCGATGGCGAACATGCCCGGATTGTTGAGGCCGATCACATCACCGGGGTAGGCATCTTCCACCACCTCCCGGTCCTGGCCGAACAGTTTCTGGGGCCGCGAGAGCCGAATCGCCTTGCCGGTGCGGGCGTGCTGCACCGTCATGTCCTTCTCGAATCGGCCGCTGCAGACCCGCACGAAGGCGACCCGATCGCGGTGCCGCGGATCCATGTTGGCCTGCAGCTTGAACACGAAGCCGCTGAAGCCCGGCCGGATCGGATCCACCGTGCCGGCGCTGCTGCTGCGGGCGATCGGCTTCTGGGCCAGTTCCAGGAAGGCATCGAGAAAGGGCCGCACGCCGAAGTTGGTCATGGCCGACCCGAAGAACACCGGACTCAGTTCCCCGGCGTGCACCAGCTCGAGGTCGAGCTCGGCACCGGCCCCATCGAGCAGGTCCAGTTCTTCCAGGGCGGCCTCCAGCAGATCCGCTTCCACCAGATCGCTGCCGACGGCCTCCTCGACGGACAGCAGCTTCTCTTCGCTCTGGCGGCCCCGCTCGGCCCGCTGAAACAGGATCACCTGCCGGCTGCGGCGATCGATCACGCCGCGGAAGCGATCACCGCTGCCGATCGGCCAGTTCACGGGCCAGCAGGCCAGACCGAGATCGGTCTCGATTTCATCGAGCAGCTCCAGGGGTTCGCGCCCTGGCCGGTCCATCTTGTTGATGAAGGTGAAGATCGGGATCTGTCGCATGCGGCAGACCTCGAACAGCTTGCGTGTCTGGGGCTCGAGTCCCTTGGCCGCGTCCTCCAGCATCACCGCGTTATCCGCGGCCGCCAATGTGCGGTAGGTGTCTTCGGAGAAGTCCTGGTGGCCGGGGGTGTCGAGCAGGTTGATCGTGCTGCCGCTGTAGTCGAACTGCAGGACCGTCGAAGTGATCGAGATGCCGCGCTGCTTCTCCAGCTCCATCCAGTCGGAGGTCACCTTGCGCTGTTCCCCCTTGGCCTTCACGGCACCGGCCTGCTGGATGGCGCCCCCGTAGAGCAGCAGTTTTTCGGTGAGGGTGGTCTTACCGGCGTCCGGGTGGGAAATGATCGCGAAGTTGCGCCGCCGGCCCACCGCCTCGGCCAGGGCGGCGAGCTCGGGGTCGGCGGCGCTGCTGGCCGCTGCGGAGGGGGACTGGGCTGTGCTCGTCATGGACCCCAGCCTGACAGGCAGCCCCTGGTCTGGGCTCGCCTAGGAGTTTGCAGAAATACCGCCTGAACGGCCGCGTTTTTCCCTCCTGGGAGCTGTTCGCGCTCCGTTCGGGCTGGATTTCAGCGTTTCAACGGTTCAGAACGGCCGATCTCAGGCGTTTTGCCCCGTTGGGCCGCCTGATCGCTGCCGCCTGGACACACCACTGGGCAACCATCCGTTCATGCCGTCGCCATCGCCGGTTTGAGCAGGTTGCCCAGCCGGATCAGGTTGTAGGCGATCACGTCCAGGCCAAATACCGCACCCACCTTCTCGATGCCGCGGCGGGCATGGATCGACTTGGCTTAACCCTTGTGGCGGCAGTGTTCTGAGCAGCAGGCGGCGTGACACCAATGCGGCGCATCTCGGCGACAAAGCCCCTGGTGACCTCGCATCTGTCCTGGGCAGTTGGCCCATTCTCGCAGAGATGGCCGGGTTTTTCAGCAAACTCCTATGGCAAGCAGCTCCTGGTTGGAATCAATGCGGTAGCCACCGCGTGCCGCGAAGGCCCGGGCGGTGAGCACGTTGTCGGAGTAGCCCACCAGGGCGATGCCCACGGCGGTGGACACCAGATTGTTCAGCTTGTCGGGCGAGACGCCTGGCGGCAGTTGGAAGTTCGGCAGCCTTGTCGGGATCTCGCCGATCACGTCGACCCCGCGCTGATCGAGTGCAGCACAGCAAACGCCAGCAGCAGGGTGGGCAGGTGATTCTCACCAGAGCGGCCAAGCAGCTCCCGGAGCTGACCCAGCAGCGACTCCGCCTCAAGCCTCACGCCGCTGATCTTGCCGATCTGGCCAGTGATCATGATCACGGCCACCCCGCCATGTAGCCCGCCAGGATTGGCTTGGAGAGCAGATCAGCGAGAAACCCCCCAGTCGGATCCAGGCCCCACAAAGCAGACCAGTCCCACGAACAGGGCCAGCAGGCTGTCGAGGCTGGCGTACTGAGCGGCATCCCCCACCGAGAGCTGGGGAGACGGTCCGACCAGGACATAGAGCAGCAGCGGCGGCAGGATCGCCCACTGCCCCGCCACCGTGACCCCGGCCAGCAGATCACCCTGCAACCACAGGTCGGTTGGTAGGCGCGAAGCCGCCTCAGTCCAGGCAGGAGTGCTATGGGCATCCGATTGTCCTGGCGCACCATCTCCTCTCTCTGTGATGGTGCTGTGAACCGACCCTACCCGCGGCCGCTGCACAGCATTCGCTTGCCGATCGAGTCAAAACGGTCATAGGGCCGGGGTGCGGGGCAGGGCAGGACCCACAAGATCGAGCCGTGGAACCCCCACAGCGATGCCGGAGGCATCGAGGGCCTGCTTCAGGCGGCGGCGGTACTCGCGGCCCACAGGCCACTGCTGCAGGGGTTGGGTCTTGATGAGGATGCGGATGAGCACGCCACTGTGGGCAATCTCATCGATGCCGAGCATCTCCGGAGGCTCGAGAATGCGGTCGGCCCAAGGGGGCTCGTGGTAAAGATCCTGAGCCACAGATTCCATCAGGGCCATGACCGCATCCACATCCGCTGCGATGGACACGGTGAGTGCATAGTTCACACGTGACCAGCTGCTGGAGAGATTGCGCACCGTGTCAATGGTGCCGTTCGGGATGCTGATCAATTCCCCATCCAGGTTGCGCAACTGGGTGACGCGCAGACCCACGCTCTCCACCAGGCCGCTCTGGTCGCCGATGGACACAACATCCCCAACCGCGTACTGGTCTTCGATCAGGATCATCAGCCCACCGATCAGATCCTTGAGCAGACTCTGCGAAGCCAACGACAGGGCAAAGCTCAAAAAACCAAGCAGAATTGCCACGGCCTGGGTTAACGCTCCCAGTTGATGCAACTGGTAGAAGATCACCATGCCGAGGATGAGATAGACGCCGACGCGCACCCACGCCCTCAGCGCACGGGACAACGTCGGCCCTCTTAACCTGGCCCGCGTGTCGTCCTGAAGGTGTGCCCAGCGATTCACATACTGGTCAGAGAAGAAGTTCCCGGCTCTGATTGAGATCCTGGTCAACATCGCTAGAAAGAGAATCAGCAGCGGAATGCCGATCGTGGCTTCCTGCCCTAGAGTCATGACCCAATCCAGAGGCGCCCATCCCTGGTTCTCGGGGGCAAAACCCATGCCCGTCGTGGACATCCCGCGCACGGAAATGCCGAAGACCCAGTTGCTGAAGGGCCTGCTCCAGTAGAAGAGGCCCGCCAGCCAGGCAACACCGCAGGCCCAGAGCAGGCACTGCACCCAGAACAGGGAGGAGCGGTAGAAGGAGATCAGACTGAGACGCTGTCGCAGGGTCATCCGCACGCTCAGCCGCCTCTGGACCTGCAGGATGACGCTTTCGCTCTCTCGGGATGAGGAGTCCTCATCCGGAGTGTGCTCCTCCTGGATCACCTGGCGAAGCCTGGCGGTGAGCACCTGGTAAGCGCCATACAGACGCTTCTGAATGACAACGCCAAGGGCGCTCGCCAGGGACAGCAGAAGAAGGCCAAGCCCACCCCGACGGGCCGCCTGCCAGAGGGCGGGGGGCTGGCGTTCCTCCCAGGAAACCAGAAGACTCTTCCGCACCCCGCTGGCCACACGTTTGGCAATGGCTTCAGGCTCGGAACTGTCTTCCCGAATCCTGGCCACATCGGCAGGCGTGACCGTGAAGATCAGCTCGGGGGGTCAGACCGGGGGAACGAAATGAACACATCGTAGCGGGAACCCACCTCTTGCACGAAGGCATGAAGATTTCGGGCCAGCAGGCGCTGAAGCTGGAAGACAGTGGGTGCACGCTGTTGATCCATGGGCTCGGACAAGGATCTCGATGTGTATGTCATCATCGAGGTGAGAACCTTCTGAAGCCGTCTATGAATCACATGGGCACGCTCGGACGCCGTATAGGCGGCATCATTCCCTGCGGGCGCTCCCGATTTCTTGAAATCAATGAATCCCGCAACCGTTCCGATGATCCGTCCGTCAAGAAACACGGGAGACAATTCCACGTTTCCCTGGGAAAAGACAGGCAGAAACTGTGCCGAAGTCACTTGTTGCGCCGAGGCCTCAAGCGCAGGAAGAAACTGAGCCCGCACCGGCAGCAGGCCGGTCAGCACGATCAGCAGGCAGCCCAGGGCAGGCAGCAGACACACGAGCAGCTTTCGCTTCAGAGCCGCGGCTCCAGGGGGAAGGGGGAAGGGCATTCAGAACTTGTAGGTGAGGCCCGTGGACAGGATCACATTCAGCCGCTTGAAACCTGCTTCGAGCAACCGTGATCGGTACCGCAGCGAAAGACGGTTCGTCCACATCCATTGCTTGGTGATCGGCCAGTCCAGCCGGGTTGACGACCAGAGGAAGGCCTCATCGAAGGAATCCACAGGGGTGGCTAGCGCGAATACCTGGCTCCACTTGGCAGGACCGATGGGAACATCACGACTCCGGTACACCAAGGCAGCGATGGGATCCACCTGATCGCGTTGCCTGGTCAGGTTGATTTCTGCATATTCATAGCGTGGCCCCACGCCGAGCTGCACGGCCTGAAATGAGCCTGGATCCGCCCCTTGCCACAAATTATAGCCGTAGCCAAACAGAGTGCTGAACACAACGGAGACATCATCGTCGTCGTCCTGGGTCGAGAACGTGCTGTCATTCACCGCGACAAGCTGATCGATGAACAAAAAGTTTCGCTGGTCCAGGCGATGCCGGTAAACCGCGAACCCCTGGCTGATGGGCCAGGTGAGGTTGAAGTCCCTGGAGCTATCGTAGTTGATCGAGGCAAACAGATCAGCCTCGAAGTCGTTGCGGGGCCATTGCTTGTAGAGATCGAAGCTGACAACAGCATTCGCTGTGGTTTCTTCGTAAGTAGCAGCACTCATCGCCAGGCCCACCCGGCCCTTGAGCTTCTCTTCGGGAAACGGAAAGGACGTGGTCCGCTCCGCTGCGGCCCGATGCAGCTGTTCGCTCTCCGCCACGGCGCGACCGGCCTGCTCCTCTTCCCCCAATTCGGCGTAGGCCAGGCCGAGGCGCAGCAGGAGAGCCTCCCTTCGGGCAAGCGGGGCCGCCTCTACGCTGCGGCGGGCGTGCTGAAGGGAGGTCTGGGCCAGGTCGCTGAAGCCATGGCGCCCCTGCAACAGGGCCAGCCGCAACCAGAGCGCCAGCTGCTGAGCGTGTTGCGGGATGGCCGCCACCGCTGCCTCCCCCTCCCCCAGCAGGTTGGCCACCGGCAGCGGGCAGGGCTGGCTCAGGCAGCGTTCGGCGAGATCGAGCAGCAGCTGGCTTCGCAGCTCGGGATCGGCCTGGGCCCGAATGCGCTGCATCAGCGGATCCAGAGCGGCGGCCCCATCCGGCACTTTCGTGGGACCTGAGCCCCTGGGATCTGCTGCAGCAGCCCCGGAAGGCTCTTCAGCCGCAGAGGCAGCCGGTGCAAGGAGAACACTCCAGAGAGAGCTCGCGAAAGCGAGGCAGTGGAAACCAGCAGACAGAACCCTGAAGTGACGATCGACTGTTCTCACGCCAAGCGATCTCAAACAAAGAGTTGTTGAGCTTAGGGTCCCAACGCAATACCGGAAGGCAGCACAGATGAGCCTTCACTTGAGCAGTGATCCCGGCCAATCACCTCGCAACAATCATCTTGGGAACACAAGTTCACGCAATAATATGCATGACCATAGCTTATGGCCACTGGAAATCAACTCCTCCAGATCCGCGCATCCCAGACGCGCTGCAGCTGCCATGAGCCATGGACCGTTCATTCTGCGGTCACCAAGTCTGACGCCCTGCGGCCTGATGGAACCGGGCTCCATACACTTTCATCAGGTGGCCGGCACTGATCGTCCCGGTCGCGGAAGTCTTCTTGCTCTTCTCCAGCCCGATGGATCGTTTCCGCCGCGACCCACGGCGCACCCAGCTCCCGGTTCTTGCCGGCAGTCTGCTGGCCGCAGCCCCTCTGCTCCTGGGGGCAGAGCCGGCAGTGGCCCTCGAAGAACTCGAGCTCCGCTTGCCCCTGATCGGCGCCAACCTGGTGGTGCGGCTGGATGAACTGAGCAGCGCCGGGGATCTGCTGGCTGGCCGCAGCGACCTGGCCGAGCTCGACCGTGCCAGCGATGGCGTGATCGGGCCGAAAGTGCTGCGGATCTTCAACCATCCGATCCAGCTTCCCCCCGGCGCGGCCAAGGGGCTGCAGGGCTCCGTGGGCTCACCATTGTTGCGGGAAGCCCTCCTGGCCACCACAGCTCTGGTACGCGTCGATGGTTTGCCCACCGATCTGAGCGGGGAGAAGCTCTCGCTTGCCCTGAGCCTTAGTGAGCGGGAGGGGTCGTTGACACTGCTTTCCCTGCTGCGGGCCATGCCCGGCAAGCGGGCCTCCATCGATCTGGAGCGCGCCCTGTTCTCGTTCGATCGGTTGCAGCGCCAGCAGGCACCGGCCCAGACCCTGCTCGAGAGACAGCCTGCGGTGGGAGCCGATCCGGATCTGAACCTGCCGGGCCGCTACACCGTGCGCCGCCAGGAGCTGCAACTTCCGGTGTCCCATCGTCAGAATCCCCTGCGCAGCGTGGCCCTGCTGCCGCAGGGGGTGCATTCCATTGGCCTGGTGTTCATCTCCCACGGGCTGTGGGATGCCCCCGTGAACTTCGAGGGCTGGGGCCACCATCTCGCCAGCCATGGCTACGCGGTGCTGCTGCCGGAGCACCCCGGCAGTGACCAGGCCCAGCAGGCCGCCATGCTCTCGGGCGCCATCCCCCCACCAGAGCCCGAGGAGCTGGGCCTGCGCCCCCTGGATGTTCGCGCCCTCCTGGCAGCGGTGGATGCTGACCGCTTTGCTCTGGGCCCGATCCCCTCCGAGCAGGTGGTGGTGCTGGGGCACTCCTGGGGGGCGATCACCGCGCTGCAGCTGGCGGGCCTCAAGCCCAGCGACGCCAGGCTCGGCCGGCGCTGCGGGAATCTGGACGATCCCGAGTCGAATGTGAGCTGGGTGCTGCAGTGCAGCTTTCTGCGCTCTGCCAACCAGGCGGAAGTGGCGGAACCCCGGGTGTTCGGCGTGGTGGCCGTGAGCCCACCGATGCGGCTCCTCTTTGACAAAGGGGCCTTCAAGGCCATGAATGGCCGGGCCCTGGTGGTGAGCGGCTCGAAGGACTGGGTGGTGCCCTTTGGCCCCGAAGCTCTCACCCCCTTCCAGGGACAGCCGGAAAGCCGCGGCCATCAGCTGGTGCTGGCGGGGGGCGGCACCCACTTCAACCTGCGCCCAGGAGCAGCAGCCGACAAGGCCGTGCTGCGGGGTCTGATGCTCAGCTGGGTGCAGCAGGTGTTGGGCGCAGGCCAGTCCGCCCGCCCCTCAGCGGGAGCGTCCCCCCTGCTGCCGGCAACCGGCTGGGGAGACCCCAGGGTGCCACTGGTCGAAGCCACCCCCGCAACGCCGAGGCCTGAGCAGACCATCACCGCCCCGCCCTAGGACTGGTTCCCACTGAACGAGGTGTGGAGTCCCACCAGGTTGTTCAGCTGACGATTGGGTGTGAGATCGCCAGGGTCGGGGGGGCACCGCCCGTCCCAAGACCTCAGCTGCCATGCCGAGCCAGCCACGCGCCCGGCAGACGCCGATGAGTCGGTAACGCCTGATCCGTGTTTACCTCGATATTGGAGAGCCCCTCAAAGCCCTTGCGGCACAATCCGGGGTCAACCTGCGCAGTGCCTACAAGTGGCTGGCGCGCTTCGGTAAGGGCGGCAACACGGCACTTGCGGATCAATGGAACGTTCGCCACGCCCAGCGGCAGATGCTCGATCCGCAGGAATAACAACAGACCGTGGATCTAGGACACCAGCGCTGCAAGCTCTGCCGTATCGCAAAACACTCTCCGCGCCCCGATCCACTGTCAGGAGAGTGATGAACCTGGGGCAGACAAGCGACCGCATTGCCTCGCGGTCTCTAAATGCTCAGCCGGTGCGTTGCTCCATCTCGTTGTCAATGGCTTCGCGGTAGGCGCTGATGAAATGGTTTGGGCCGATGTCACCAGTGGCAGATGTAAAGACCCACTGCTCACCCGCATGGACATAGACCAAATTTGCTGCGCTCGTCGGTGGCAGGTTAGGCACCAAGTCTGCCTGGTTGATGACCCTGTAGGCATTCGGAACAATCCTGTTGAAAGCCTCTGCAAAAGTTGGATCCCCGAGCCGTGGAGATGCATAGGTATACAACCTGAGATTGCTACGCAGTGCAGCGACCTTCTGCGAAATGTCCAGGGCAGCCAGGCTAGCCAGAGGTGCACCAAGGCTGTGCCCTGAGAGATAGAGGGGCTTGCTCACATCCAATTGTTGTACGGCTTCGATGATGGCGTTACTGAGGCGACCATAGATCGTGGCGAAGCCGCGATGAACTCTGCCGCGAAAGCCCAGCGTGGGCACATCACCACTGGTAATCTGCTTGGCGTTGAGTGTCTGCAGCCATTCGTGTCCCCGCTGAGTGCCTCTGAGCACCAGAATGTGATGCTCTGGGCACGTGAGCACGAAACCCCAATACACGGGATAGCTCCACTGCTCCACCAAGGCCTGGCTCGCCACCCCCTGAATCCGGCTGCGAATCAGGTTGATCCCTGCCAGGAGAGGATCCTGCTTTCGCCGGTCGTTGAGGGGCACCTGTCTTTCGGCGGTGGCCATGTCAGGCCCTTTAATTGAAGCAACCTGCATGTAGCCAGCCAAGCGTTCCCCGAAACTGGGCAGAGTATCGATGGCGCCCCTGTAGTGGAGATTGAACTTGCCGGTGAGGTATTGCTCTGTAGCCAGACGGCTCGCCAGAATCAACGTCTTCGAGATTGAGCGTTCATAGGGATTCGGTGCAGCTGTGAGGTTTAGCCCCGACAGGATGCGTTGCACCTCAGCAGTGGCCTCGAGATCTCCCTCGATGGCCCGGGTCACCGCCTCTTCAACGGCCTGAGGACTGTTCAGAAACTGGGTTGTAAGCTCTGTCTGCCTGGAGAGAATCGTATTACGCCGCAGAGCACTGCCTAACCCCGAAGCCATGCTGCCAACACCCAGGGCTGTCAAAAGAATCGTACGGCGACGCCATTTAGGCATCGTTCACCTCCAGGGAAATCCTCGAATGACCACGAAGGAAGCCATTCATAAAGAACGTATTGAACGCAGCTCCCAGGGTCCAGGCTCCACTCATCAGCCCTGCAGACAGGGCAAAGCTTTCAATCCCTGGCACAATGGCACCGAGAAGTTCCAGTGAGCACCAGGCCAGCAACGCGATCGCACATGCACCTGCGGTATGTGCGATCTGGCCAAGCACCGCGATCGGGTTGAAGCTGATCGCGAAGCGCCAGAGACGCGCAATGTCCCAGACCATCTTGGCCACTAGCAACACTGTGATTACAAGCACCGGGGTCAGAAGATCCCGGAAAAGCCCGAGGATTGCCAGCCCCAGTGCGTAATCCACCACCATTTCCTGCACCACATCATACCGCCCGACGATGCGCTGCCGAACTCGCTCCTCTTTGTCCGCAGCAAGTAGGCGACCAGTGATCATCCGGGGATTCTTCACAAACTCGATGGACACAAGCATCGCATCTCTTTCCGCGAAATGAGTACCACGGAGACTGTCCTTTGCTGTGTGGTGTCACCAGGTTGTTCCGGCTGACAAAGGGGTGCGAGGCCGACGGGGTTGTGGTGCGACCCAACAGCCCAAGACCTCCCACCCCATGCCTATACACCCCAATGCCTGCCTAGCTAGGATTGGTATGAATAGGAAGAGCTGGTATTGCGGTATTCAAAGATTTCTATGGGCGCAATCCGGATGGTAATGTGCATGGTATGCACTCCCATGGGCTGGATCGCATTGAAAATGCGTTGATCAAGATTGTCTATGTTTCTCTTATCCTTAATGAATTCTTCATTGGCTGCGCCGATAATATTCACATAGGCTGCGCCGTCAACTAATTTGGTATCAACACGATGGATCAGATTGATATCTCGATATTTGCCATCTCTGTGCAGTCCATATAATTCGAGCTGTACCCTGTTGTCTACTGCAAATTCATACAGCGAAGTCCCAAGGGGCCGAGAAAGCATGAGGGCCACGAGCAGCCCCAGCGCAAGTGATTTAAGAGCCTTGCGCAAGCTGCCATAAGATTGGAGCACAAAAACCAAACAGACTGAGATCGTGATACCTATCAGGTTTGCCAGAAAGAGTAGGGAGGCTCCGCCTGCAACATCGAGATTTGTGACATAGGAATTGCCGAATACACCAGTCATTGTGCTTCCTCCGGCGAGCCCCATTCCCACAACACACAAGGGAGGAACCAAAGCTACTGCAATCGCCACTCCTGCAATCGAGCTGGCGATGCTCATCCGTGTCAAGGAGAATGCGCCCGCTGCTCCAGCTGCTATTGCAATCCCCAAATCTAGCATTGTTGGACGAGTACGGCTTAGAAGTTCTGAGCCAACAACATCCCAGGGTGATAGTGCTGACACAAGGGAAGCCACTCCTATGGCCAGGAAGCATCCCAGCATTGTTGTCAATCCTGAGCGCAACAACAAGGTCCAATTAGCTGTTGCAATAGCATATGAAGCGCTGAGAATCGGATTCATCAATGGTGCCACAATCATGGCGCCAATAATGACTGCAGAACTGTTGGTAATCAGTCCAAGGGTTGCAATTATCGATGCCAGAGCGAGGAGAAAGAAGAATCCAAATGAGGGAATCGACCCAGCGGTTCGAGATTTTGCCAGCTCCTCTGCAGGTACGCTTTGCTCAAAGTGAATCTCCCATAGCGGTTCGATGGTTTTCAAAAACTTACTGAACGACTGAAGGATCGTCATGATGATGCAGAGCGTGTCGAGTTCATTGTTACTGCTGGTCTGAGCTCCTCAAGCCCCCGGATGCCGAATGAAAGGGGTGACATCTTTCCTGGCCCCGGGGGTGATGCCCGTTCGGTACAGTGCCTCAGGCGGAAACCAGTATGATTCAACGCAAAGACCCATGTGATGGGCTCTCTCCTTCCTATCAGTGCTCTCTGTTCTGGTCAGGAATGTTGCTGAATGGATCAGGCACCGATTTCAGAGTAGCTTACCATTTGCCAAAGGCTCGTTGCAAAGTCAACTCGACAGGGCAGTCAGGCGCGTGAATCTCTCCCCTCGTATCCGATTCGGATTGCGCCTGGCCCTGGCGATGGTCATGGCCTATGGGGTAGCCCTGTCCATGGACTGGCAGAAGCCGTTCTGGGCAGGCCTCTCCGTGACGGTGCTGAGTCTGGACAGCGCCGGCCAATCCGTGCTGAAAATCATCTTGCGCACTGTGGGAACCCTCGCGGCTGCTGTGGTGGCCCTGAGCCTGATTGCACTGTTTCCTCAGGAACGCTGGTGGTTCTTTCTTTCCCTCTCGCTGGTCGAGGGTTTCTGCTGCTATCGCATGCTGGGAAGCCCCTATCCCTACGCCTGGATGGTGTCAGGATTTGTGGCCGCCATCATCGCGATCGATGGTGGACCGCCCGACGGCCTCAGAGACTTCAACGTCGCCATGGAGCGCCTGCAGGAAACGGGAACAGGAATTCTTGCCTATACCTTCAGCGGCTTTCTCATCCCCACCGGCAGCACGGGAGGCTCTTTCAAGTCCAACATCATGGCGATGTCGCAACGGCTTGGCTCCCTGCTGGAGTCATGCCTAGCCCCCTACGGGGGAAAGAGCACGGGCGATTCCCAGACGGCAAAGGATCTCCGGCAACTCGATGCCGAGGCCGCCACCCTCGAATCCCTGGTGGCGCCAGTCGCGCTGGAAAGTGGCTCCATCTGGATGGAACGTCGCCGCTGGCATCATGTGGCACTGGGTTTCAGAGCCCTGCCCCGGGTTCTGAACCACGTTCGACTGGCCGGTCTGGGTCTGGCTGAACGGGAACGACTGCTGTTGGAACCTTCCGTGAGCCTCCTGCACAAGGGGGTGGATCAACGCTTCGCAGCTATGGGGGAAGCCATGGCGGGGCAATCACCAGGATCGCCGCCGCCATCTTCACCGTTGCTGAGGGCCATTTCCCCCGAAAGGATGGACTGCTCGATGGAAGAGCGAGCCCATCTCCAGGCCAGCTGGAGGCCCTTGCAACATCTCGACGAGCTCAGCGCTCGCCTGTGGGGCCTCATGAATCCACTGCCATCCGGCCATGGCGAGGCCTGTTCTCCTGCCTTGCGGCCGCATCTGTACGTGCGGCTGGCAATGATCGATCCGGATCACCTCTGGCTGGCCAGCCGACTGATGGCGCAGATCTGGATCGCCGTGCTGCTGTGGATCTACCTTCCTGGTCTTCCCATTGGACTCACGATCATTTCCTTGATGCCAAGCATCGGCCTGACGATGGCCCAGACGCCGATGCTCAGAGGGCAGACCTTGGTCGCACCAGCACTTCAGGCTCTTCTGGCGACTGGAGTGGTGTATGTCTTTGTGCTTCCCAGGTTGGATGGATTTTTCGGCCTCGCCAGTGTACTGGCCATGGCGAGCTTTGCGATTGGCACTTACTACTACAAGAATGCCCCAATGAGGACGCTCACATTGTGTTTATTCATCGTTGCCTGCAGCATTCGGAATCAACAGACCTATAATTTCATCAACTTTCTCAATCTCAGTATCGCCGTCTTCGTGGCATTCGCTATTGCAGCATTTTCGCAGGACCTGCCTGTTTCCTGGCTTCCTGAAAGGCAGGCCCTAAGACTGCTGCGGCGGCTGATGTGCAGTACTAACGCGATCGTCGAATTGACGATGCACACGGTCCACACTCCGCTCCGATGGCCGAATAGAATGCGCTTGGCATTCTATCGTAAGGCGGCCCGCAATATCCCTGCGAAACTAGCGTCGCTGGCTGCGAAACTGCCGCTTCAGATGCTAAAATCAAACAAAGATCAGGTGGATGAACTGGTGAATGCCGTTCAATCAGTATCGCTGTGGCTGGATGATTGGAGCGAGGCACCGCCACAGCTGAATGCCCCTTCATTCAACCTGCCATCTACTTCGCTTCCTGAGTTTCGTGAATCCTTGGAAGACGGCGTTCTGCCATCGACTCCCTTCCACTTGGAGTCTGCCTTGCAGGCGGTGAAGGTCATCAACGAGGGCTGCCTCTCCCATCTCAAGGGCGTCCCCGCAGGCCAAGCGACGGGACATGAAATGGACCGTCTGACACTGTGGCTTGGCTGCGGTTTTCGTCTTGAATCGGCCATGCGCGAGTTGCAGGGGATAGCCGGTTGGTTTGAATGGGAGAGATGGAGACAATCACGCTTTTGCTGACCCTTTTGTTCACGTTGCTACGCCATCCTCCTCGCGAGGCTGAAATTCGTGGAGTTTACTTTGCTCCATTATTTCTATGCGTTCTGCTCGGAATGACGGCCGCCTGGGGCACTGCCATTGCTCTGAGCAAAGCCAATCTTTTTCACCATTTCGAGAACCCGTTGCTTGTGTTTCTTGCCTTCACTATCATCTATGCGGTTGTTTTTAGCTTTCTTCTCGTGCCAGCATGAAGATGAACCCCAAGCTGCGCCGCCATCTCCCCACCACCATCGTGGTCGTTGTCGCCCTTGGCTTGCTGGGGGTTAAAACCTGGGATTACATTCGCAATCCCTGGACTCGGGACGGCCAGGTGCGTGCCACCGTCATCCAGGTGACGTCAAGAATCTCCGGCCCGATCATCCGCCTGCCGATCAAGGATAACCAACCGGTAAAGAAAGGAGAGCTTCTGTTTGAGATCGATCCCAGCACGTTTGAAGCCAGTGTGAAACAGGCGAAGGCCGATCTCGATAATACCCGCGATCAGGTGAGGGCCCTGGCTAAGGAGGTGGAAGCAGCCAGAGCCAATGTGAAGCAAGCGCGCTCGGTGATCACTAAGGAAAAATCTGTTTTAACCGGCCTGAATGCGCAATTGATTGACAGCAAAGCCAATTTTGATCGCGCAGCACAACTGATCAAAACTGGTGCCATCACCAAGCAGCAATACGACGATCAGACAGCTTCCTATGCCACGGCCCAGAGCAACATGGCAGAGGCCGAGGCCGCGATTCTGCAGGCAGAAGCCGCCTTGCTTCAGTCGGAAGCATCCCTGCAGCAGACCATTGCCAAACTTGGGGCGCCGGGTGATCAGAATGCCCAGGTAAGAGCGGCAAAATCCGCTTTACGGAATGCGGAACTGAACCTCGAGTTCACCACCGTTCGTGCTCCTGTCGATGGGCTTGTCACCAACCTCAACTTGCAACGGGGCAGCCAGGCGGTGGCGAATCAACCAGCCCTGGCCCTGGTGGACAGAAACAGCTTCAGGATCGATGCCTACTTCCGTGAGACCTGGATCGGCAGAATCCAGCCGGGAGATCAGGCCACGGTCACCCTGATGAGCTATCCCCGCCACCCCCTTGTGGGCAAGGTGGAAAGCATTGGATGGGGCATCGCCCAGGCCAATGGCAGTACGGGCGAATTCCTGCTGCCGAATGTGAATCCAACCTTCGAGTGGATTCGCCTTGCCCAGAGAATTCCCGTAAGAATCGAGGTTGAGGATGTGCCCCCGCCGGTGATTCTCCGCCTCGGCAGCACGGCGTCCGTGCTGGTGAAGACAGGGACCCACCGCCGGCCTTCAGATTCACCGCTCCGATGACGACCCCAGGCATGCGATCAACGCTGTTCCAGAGCCTTGGCCCTCTCACCCGCAGCACCCTTGTTCGTGATGGCGTGGCGGGCATCACCCTGGCGGCCCTGGCGATACCGGAGGTGATGGGCTACACACGAATCTCCCAGACGCCTGTGATCACAGGGCTTTACACCCTGCTGCTGCCGGTGCTGGCCTTTGCAGCCCTGGGCTCCTCCAGGCACCTGGTGGTGGGAGCTGATTCAGCTACCGCGGCGATTCTGGCGGCCACACTGATCGGTGCGGCTGCTCCCTACTCCCCCGAATACGTGGGCCTCACCGCACTCACCGCCCTTGTGGTGGCGGTGATGCTCCTGCTCGCCGCCCTGTTTCGGTTGGGCTTCCTGGCGGATTTCCTTTCCCGCAGCGCCCTGATCGGCCTGCTCACCGGCATTGGCCTCCAGGTGGCCGCAGGCGAATTGGGCGGGCTGATCGGTCTGCCGAGGCAGGGATCCGGAGCGCTCGAACAGGTGCTGTCAGTGTTTCAGCGCGTCAGCCAGGCCAACGGGGCTGCAACGCTTGTGGCGATCTCAGTCTTCGTCGTGATTCTGCTGGCAAAGAAATGGGCCCCACAGCTGCCCGGGGCCCTGATCGCCGTGATCGGAGCCGTCCTGGCGAGCTGGCTGCTGGATTTCCAGAGCCATGGCATCGGTGTGGTGGGAACCGTTCCCAGCGGTCTTCCCCATCTGTCCCTGCCGCCGCTGCGAGAGGTGCGCTACGACCGGGTGTTCGCGGCAGCCGGATCCTGCTTTCTGGTGATCATCGCCCAGAGTGCCGCCACCTCCCGGGCCTATGCCCAGCGCTACCAGGAAACCTTCGTGGAGAACCGCGATCTGATCGGCCTGGCCTGCGCCAATTTCGGCGCCGGCATCACTGGCACCTTCGTGGTCAACGGCAGCCCCACCAAAACGGAGATGGTGGATGCGGCAGGCGGGCGCAGCCAGATCACCCACCTGACCACCGGGATCGTCGTGCTCCTGGTCCTGCTGTTCCTCACCGGGCCACTGGCTCTCGTACCCAACGTAGTCCTGTCCACAATTGTGTTCCTGATCGGGGTCAAACTGATCGACGTGCGGGGTATGGCTGAGCTTTACCGATTGCAGAGAAATGAATTCGTGATCGCTGCCCTCACGGTGCTCAGCGTGGCGCTGGTGGGAGTGATGGAGGGCATCGCCCTGGCGGTGATCCTCTCGCTGATCGACCAGGTGCGCCACACCTATCGAGCCCGCACCTGCCTCTGGACCCCCGACTCTGAGCGTCCCGATGGATTCCACCTGCAGACGGCGGCCATTGCGCCTGGTGTGTTTGCAGCTCCTGGAATTCTGGCCTATCGCTTCGAAGCCAACCTCTTCTATGCCAATGCCGATCACTTCATGGAGGAGATCCTGGCTCTGATTCAGCAGAATCAGCCTGCGATCAAGGGCCTGGTGATCGACGCCACCGGCATTGATGACATCGACTACTCGGCCGCAAAAACACTCACTCAGTTGCGTAAAGAGCTGGATGGCCGGGCCTTGAAACTGGCCGTCGTGGTCACGTCCCAGCATCTGATGCACCAGCTGCGCAGGTATGGCCTCGAGAGCGCCACGACCAACTTCCATAGCGTGAAAAAAGCAGTGCAGGAGCTCTCTGCTGGCCTGGAAACTGGCAATCCTAAACTCAATTCCTTAGACAAGCCAGTTGTGTGAATTTATCCTGGAGCCCTGGCAGATGCTGCCTCATAATCAGACAACGGAACCAGCGGATCACAAGGAGAATGTTTCTGATCGGATCGGTGCTCATGCTTCCCGGCCGGCTGGAGCAACGCCAGCGGGCGGAAGAGGTGTTACTACGGGCCCTGCAGCAGGTGCGTCTGCTGCAGACCGACGCCACGGATGAGGAGCGCACCCGCAGGGCTCAGATTCTGCTTCAGATCAACCTTTCCTGCAAGGTCATCGATGACCCTGCAGTCGCTCCGGACCTGTTGGCGGAAAGCCCCGCCCTGCTGGCGCAGCCCACCGTGCCGGAACTCTTCCCTTCCCGGGATCGACCCGCCAAGGTGGAGCTGGGTGTGGGGGCCGGCGGCAACTCCTTCACGGCCACCAGGGTTCGGGCTGAAGTGAGCTTGAATCTCGACCAGCAGTGGCCTATCAGCCGTCGGCCAAGCGGATTCCGTTTGAGGAGAGCGACCGTCGAGAAGGGCGCCGCCCGCCTCGGCGCCACGACCACTCGCTGGTGATCCGCTACCACCTGCAGGCCATGACCGGTGGTTATCACTGGATCGAAGCCCATGCCCGTCCTTTCGTGGCGGATGAGCAGGGCATGGATGGGCGCACCTAAGGACTGCGGCTGATCGACGCTCAGGTCTCCCAGGAAGAGGAGCTGCGGCGCCAGGCCCACACCGATCAGCTGACGGGATTGCTGACCGGCACGCGGCGTTCAGTCGGCTGGAGCGGGTGAAGTCCAACGATCAGCGCAGTGGTCGTGCCTCGGCCCTGCTGTTCTGCGATCTCGATGCCTTCAAGACGATCAATGATCGCGATGGCCATGCCGTGGGCGACACGGTGCTGCAGACCACGTCTGAACGGGTGCGCCGTTGCCTGCGCCGTGATGATCTGGCCGCCCGGTTGGGGGGCGATGAGCTGCTGGTGATGGTGTTCGGCATTCAGGATCTCGCCAACGCCGAGACCATGGCGGAGACGATCCGCATTGCAGCAGCTGAGTCGATCGCCACCATGGCCGGCCCGGTCGCCATCAGCCTCAGCATCGGTGTGGTGCTGATCGATCCCAGGCAGCCGATCGACAGCCTGATTCAGCAGGCCGATCAGGCGATGGATGAGGCCAAACGGCTCGGCCGCAACCGGGTGGTGCCGATCCAGCTGCTCTCCCCTGTCCAGGAGCGACCGACTTAAAGCTGGCCCCAGATCTCCAGGTAGCGGTCGTCCACGGGCGCCACCCGCAACCCAGACAATCCCGCCTGCAGCAGCTGCGCTTCCACCTCCTCGGGGCGGAAGGCCGCATGCAGCGAAGCCAGATAATCCCGCTGCAGGATCGCTGGCGCCTGGCCCAGGTGGCGCTGCAGGAGATCCTCGGCGGCAGCTGCTGAGTCGGGTCGTCGCAGATCCTTGATGTAGAGGGTCGCCCCGGGTGCGGCCAGCTGCCGAACCGTGTGCCACAGCACGGCCGGGTCATGCAGATGGTGGAGCAGGCTGTTGCTGAGCACCGCGTCGCAGGCCCCGCCCAGGTCACCGGAATCCAGGCCATCGCAGGGCAACAGGAGCTGGCGGAATTCCAGGGTTTCTCCGAATCTTCCCAGTCGTTCCCGGGCGATCGCCAGCATCGCCTCGGCTCCATCGATGCCCACCACGCGGGCCTTGGGGTACTGCTCGGCCAGCAGAACGCTGATGTTGCCAGGCCCGCAACCGAGGTCGACCAGTAAGCCGGGGCATCGGCCTGGCGTGAGCGTTGCCAGGATTTCGGCGAAACGGTCCACCACCAGCTTGTCGGTGGCTGCGAAATCGGCCGCGGCATAGGCCGTCGCCTGGGCTGGTTCGTCCATGAGCTCCGGCTCCGGCCGCCGCGGCATCGGTTCGGGATTGGGGTGTGGCATGGTGAACGCGGCGACGAAGGGCCTCAGCTTGCTGCGGCAACCGCCTAGCGACATCGGCTGTTGCTCCGCCGCGCCCGATCGGGCCTGACCACTGCCGCTGGTGCAGGGCGAACCTTGCTGGCCCCACCAGTGGCGTTAAGGTGGCCTATACGTACCTGGCCTCAGCAGCGGTGACCCTCACCCCCCTTCGCCCGGATTCGCTCCAGCACAGCGATTCCCAGTCTGTGGCTGCCGGTGCGGCGGCGGCGGCGGTTGAACCCGGCGAGGTTGGCGGCCAGCAGGGGCAGCTTGAGGCTGATTTCCCTGCCACCGCCCCTGCGGCCAACCCTGTTTTCTACCGCACCTACTCCCGCAAGACGGCCACCGGCCGCGAGAGCTGGCATGAGGTGGCCGAACGCAACCTGGCCGGGCTGCGCAGCCTCGGGAACCTCTCGGATGAGGAGGTGAGCCTGCTGCGCCGGATGCAGCAGCAGCAGAAGGCCCTGCCCTCCGGTCGCTGGCTCTGGATCGGAGGCACCGACTGGATCGAGCAACCGGAAAACTTCTCCGGTGCTTACAACTGCACCTCCACCAATTTGGTGGATTGGGAGGCCTTCGGTCTGATGATGGACCTCGCCATGATGGGCTGCGGCACCGGCGCCATCATTGAGCCCCGCCTGATCAACCGGTTGCCGGCGGTGCGCAACCAGTTGGTGATCACCGGCGTCAGCGACATCGGCGCCACCCCCGCCGGCCTGCGGCAAGAGACCACCAGCTACACGATTGAGGGCAACAACGTCCACATCCGGGTGGGCGATACCCGCCGTGGTTGGGTGGACAGCTATCAGCTGCTGCTGGAACTCTGCAGTGACCCGCGCTTCGGTGAGGGCGAGCAGGGCGGCACCGTCGAGATCTCGGTCGATCTCTCCGATGTGCGTCCCGTTGGTGAAACCCTCAAGGGCTTCGGCGGCATGGCCAATCCGGTGAAGTTGAAGGATCTCTATGGCCGGGTAGCAAAGATCCTCAACAAAGCCCGTGGCCGCAAGCTCAGCTCGGTGGAGTGCTGCCTGCTGATTGATGAGGCGGCGGTCACGATCGTGGCGGGCAACATTCGGCGCAGTGCAGGCATGCGCCAGTTCGCCGCCGATGACCTGGCCGCGGCTGGTGCCAAGGAGAACCTGTGGCAGCAGGATGCTGCCGGCAACTGGCGGATTGATCCCGAGCGCGATGCACTCCGGATGGCCAACCACACCCGCGTCTTTCACACCCGCCCCAGTCGTGAGACGGTGCTGGAGGCGGTGACCAAGCAGTTCCACTCCGGCGAGGGTGCCATCCAGTTCGCGCCTGAGGCGATCGCCCGCTCCAACGCCGATCTGCTGCACACCCCGGAGCTGCGCAGCGAGTTCATCGAGATCTATGTGGATCAGGGCCGTGAGGAAGCCGGCCGCTGGCTCACGCTGCACCACCCGCAGATCAGCCCGGCCGAACTGGAGCATCGCCTGGGCCGCTACGGCCTCAATCCCTGCGGCGAAATCCTCGGTGATGATTTCCACTGCAACCTGGCTGAGATCCACCTCAACCGCATCGATCCGGCCGACCACAAGGCCCAGGAGGAAGCTTTCACGGCCGGCGGTCTGGCCGTGGCCTGCCTGCTCAACCACCGCTTTGAGGTGGAGCGTTACCGCCAGAGCCGCGCCTGGGATCCGATCGTGGGGGTCAGCTTCACCGGCCTGTTCGACTTCTTCGTGCACGCCTTCGGCACCCCCTGGCTGAACTGGTGGGAGGCCGGCCGTCCGGCCACGGCCGAGGGGCTCAGCTTCAAGGACCAGGAGGCCGCTTACCTGGGCCGCTGGAAGGAGATCGTCAATCAGGCGGTGTGGGACTACTGCGATCGCCACGGGATGCGCCGCCCCAACCGCTGCACCACAGTGCAGCCAGCCGGTACCAAGAGCCTGCTCACGGGTGCTTCCCCCGGCTGGCATCCGCCCAAGGCCCAGCGTTTCATCCGCCGGATTACCTTCCGCAAGAATGATCCGGTGGCTCTGGCCTGTATGGATTATGGCTACACCATTGTCCCCAGCCAGAGCGATAAGGATGAGCAGGGCCGGCTTCTGGATGATCCGTTCGATCCCCGCTGCACGGAGTGGCTGGTTGAAATTCCCACGCAGGTGAGCTGGGCCAATATTCCAGGTGCCGATAGCGTGGAGATCAACAACTTCTCCGCCTTAGCCCAGTTTGATTTCTATATGCAGGTGCAGCAGCATTACACAGCTCATAACACTTCGGCTACCGTTGAATTTCGTGAGCATGAAGTCGTACCTTTGGCTAATGCCATCTTCGAGGCGATTGAAGAAGGAAAAGGGTATATTTCTGCAGCTCTTCTGGCGCGTTTTGATGCCAATGCCACCTTTCCAAGGTTGCCATTTGAACCGATTGACCATGCCACCTATGAGCGATTGCAAATTGAGGTGGAGAACCGTCGCACCACTGCAGATTTCTTTGAAGCCCTGCGGCGTTACGATGGCGGTGAGCTGATGGAAGCTGGTCCTGCAGGTTGCGATTCTGATAAGTGCCTGCTGCCACTTGCCCAGCCGGCTGCATCCTAGGGACTCCTGAAAAAGATTCTCGGCCCATCGGCGCCGGATTCGTCCGTTTGCTTCGCGTTAATCAGGCTGGCAAGCGCGGTGACATCAAGTCGGCCAGATCTCAAAAGCATGGCTTGCAGATGCC
>NZ_JAYGIC010000075.1:0-18552 GCF_034931105.1 Synechococcus sp. CCY9201
GGTGCCGGTGCTGGCGGACAGCGCCATCCCCACCCCCGCCGCCAGCTGGGCCGTGGTGGAGCGCGGCGCCCTCGGGGCCCTGGTGATCACCGCCAGCCACAACCCTCCCGAATGGCTGGGTCTGAAGATCAAGGGCCCCTTCGGCGGATCAGTGGAAGGCAGCTTCACCAGGCGGGTGGAGCAGCGGCTGGCGGCGGGCGGCATCACCGTGCCGATCCCCGGGGCCACCCTGCGCTTCGATGCCATGGGGAGCTACCTGGCGGGCCTGCGGGCGAAGGTGGACACGGCTGAGCTGAGCGCCGGCCTGGAGCGGCTGGGGCTGCAGGTGATCGTCGACCCGATGCACGGCTCAGCGGCCGGAGGCCTGCCCCGCCTGCTGCCGGAAGCTGCCGCTGCAGACCACCTCCGCGAGATCCGCTCGCATCGGGATCCCCTGTTCGGCGGCAACCCACCCGAGCCGTTGGCCCCCTATCTGGGCGAGCTGGTCGCCGAGGTGCGCGCCTCCACCCTGGCGGGCCGGCCGGCGGTGGGCATCGTCTTCGACGGTGACGGCGACCGCATCGCTGCAGTCGATGAACACGGCCGCTTCTGCAGCACCCAGCTGCTGATGCCCCTGTTCATCGACCACCTGGCCCGTGCCCGCCAGTTGCCGGGCACGGTGATCAAGACCGTGAGCGGCTCGGACCTGATGCAGCAGGTGGCCGAAGACCTGGGCCGCCCCGTGATGGAGAAGGCCGTGGGCTTCAAGTACATCGCCGCCGAGATGCTCAGCGGCAGGGTGCTGGTGGGCGGTGAGGAATCGGGTGGAGTGGGATTTGGCATGCACCTGCCGGAGCGGGATGCCCTGTTCGCGGCCCTGTTGCTGATCGAGGCCCTGGTGGAGGGCGGCCTTCCCCTGGGGGCCCGCATCGACGCCCTGCAGCAGCGCTGCGGCGGCGCCGCGGCCTACGACCGCCTTGATCTGCGCCTGCCGGACATGGCGACTCGCAGCCGTCTGGAGGCTTTCCTGGCGGACACCCCGCCGGCGGAGGTGGCCGGCGCCGCGGTGCAGGAGGTGATCACCACCGATGGCGTCAAGCTGCGCCTCGGCCCCAGCCACTGGCTGATGCTGCGGTTTTCGGGCACCGAACCGCTGCTGCGCCTCTACTGCGAAGCCCCGAGCCAGGACCGGGTAGACGCCGTGCTGCACTGGGCGCGGCAGCTCGCCGAGGGGATCTAAGCCGGGTCGCTCTCCAACCGCTGCACCACCGATGGCCGCCTCTTCCTCCCCAACATCCATGCTGGTGATCGCCAGCGGCAATGCCGGCAAGGTGCGTGAGTTCAGCCATCTGCTCGCCGGGCTGGGCCTGGAGATCCGGCCCCAGCCGCAGGGTCTGGAGGTGGAGGAAACCGGCAGCAGCTTCGCTGAGAACGCCCGCCTCAAAGCCACCGCCGTGGCCCGCGCCACAGGCGCCTGGGCCCTCGCCGACGATTCGGGCCTGGCCGTGGAGGCCCTCGGCGGAGCTCCGGGCGTGCACTCGGCCCGCTACGCCGCCACAGACTCCGCCCGGATCGACCGCCTGCTGAAGGAGCTGGCCACCGCCCAGAAGGCTGACCCGGTCGCCAGCCGTGCGGCCGAGTTCATCGCTGCCCTGGCGGTGGCGGATCCCGGCGGCACCATCCGTCTGGAGGTGGAGGGGATCTGTCCGGGCACGATCCTCGCGACGCCGCGCGGATCCGGTGGCTTCGGTTACGACCCGGTCTTTTTCGTGGAGGAAGCCGGGCTGACCTTCGCGGAGATGGCCAAGACGGAGAAAGCCCGCCTCGGCCACCGCGGAAGAGCCTTCACCCTGCTGGAACCCCAGCTGCGCGCTCTGCTGGGCTGATCCATCTGGCGAGGTTCGGTAAGTCAGGACTTCAGCGGTGCCCAGGCCATGGTGGCGTTGAACTTCTGGCACCAGATCAGCACCGAGCCCTGCTTGCTGAGATCGATCGAGGCGGGGATGGTGTAGCTCTGCCCCCCTTGGCTCGTTTTCAGGGGCGCCAGGATCGTGTAGCTGCCGGGCTTGAGCGGGTAAGCGGGGGCCTTGCTGCTGGCCAGGGGGGTGGGGGACGGGCTGAAGACGATCTTCAGATCGGGGGCCGTGTCGCTGGTCTTGAAGTCCTTGCTGAGCTTGAGCACCTGCTTGCCGCCTTCGCTGTGGATCGAGAAACCACCGCTCACAGGTTTCTCCCCCATCCGGAAATTCCCCTTGGCCATGGCAGAGGCCGTCATCCCGGCGGCCTCTTTCTGCATGGGTTTGGTCATCGGTTTGGACATGGATTCGGCATGGAGCGCCGCACCCCAGAGCAGGGTGGCGCCGACCAGGGCCAGGGCAGAGGAGCGGGCCACGGGTGAAGAGAACAAGGTCATGACGAACGAGGACTGGGGGTGTGAGGGTGGGCAGAGGAGGTACCGGTGGGCTGAGGTTTCGGATTGGGACGCCACCATTCCCGCCCACGGCAGTGCTGCAGCCGCTGCCCGTTCCGCCAAACCGATCAGGCTGCTCAGCGGTATCCCCATCAGACGGTGCCTGTTGATGGCGCCTGCTGACAGAGCCTGATCGGCCACTTCCCAGTGGAATTCCCTCCTCAACAACCGAATGTCGCTGCCGCCAGGCCCCTGGCGCAGGGGCTCGCGTCCGATCCGCCGAGCCCCACCGATCTCGGCGCGCTCTACGACGCCTACGGCGGGCCCGTCTTCCGCCTGGCGCTGCGGTTGTGCCGCTCGAACCAGGAGGCGGAAGACCTCTGCCACGATGTCTTCCTGCGTTATTGGAAGCAGGACCGCTACGAGCCCTCCCGCGGGCCGGTGCTGGCCTACCTGCTGCTGCTCACCCGCTCGATGGCGATCAACCGCCTCAATCAGCGGAGCAATCGCTGGCAGCTGGTGCAACGCTGGTCGGAGCAGCTGTTCCCGCAGGCCGTGCGCAGCCCCCAGGAGTCCGCCGAGGCGGATGACCTCAGCCAGCGGGTGCGCCGTGCCCTCGCGACGATCCCCGCCAATCAACGGCAGGTGCTGGAGCTGGCGTATTACGAAGGCCTGAGCCAGTCGGCGATCGGGCAGCGGCTGAACCTGCCCCTGGGCACCGTCAAGACCCGTTCCCGCCAGGGCCTGATCCGCCTGCGGGAGTTGCTGATTGATTTCCGGAGCACACCATGACACCGCACGACGCCAACCCAGAGGCCACCAACCCGGACGCCGCCGTCGATGCCCTGCTGGCCGGCCATGCCCTGGGGGATCTGGACGAAGAGGAACGGGAGCAGCTGACGCTGTTGCTGCTGCAACGACCGGAGCTGCACCAGCGGCTGGAGGACTTCCGCACGACGCTCGAGCTGCTGCCCCTGGCTCTGCCGGCGACGCAGCCGGCACCAGAGGGCGTGCGTCGCCGCTTGCTGAGCCCGGCGCCGCAACCCCAGGTCAGCCGCCGTGTGGCCGCTCCGTCGTGGCTGGTGCCTGGCCTGCTCTCCCTGGGGCTGCTGTTCCTCGGCATGGAGCTGCACCAGACCCGTCAGCAGCTGGCGCAGCTCCAGCTGACGGTGCCGCCTTCAGCCACCCTCATGCCGGCCAGCCGGCGCCTGCCTCTGCGGGCGATGGAGGGCCGCGACCAGGCGTTCGGCGAGGTGCTCGTGACCGGCAGCCCCACCAACAACATCCTGATGCTCAATGATCTGCCGCCGCCGCCGCCCCACCATGTCTATCGGCTCTGGGCCAACGTGAACGGCCGGCAGGTGGGCTGCGTCGCCTTCAAACCCACCGCCCAGGGCCATGTGGCCATGCTGATCCCGCCCTTTCCCACCAGCCAGGCCAGCAGCCTCAGCGTCAGCGTGGAAGCCGACCCCCTCGGCGCGGCACCCACCGGCCCGCGGGTGCTGACCAGCACGATCTGAGCCGCCATCGCGGCAATCAGCCTTGCGGCGCCTTCCTGAAACTCCTCATCCCCTATTCATCGCGTTTTCATCTCTCATTGGAGAGGAAAGCCGATAGGCTGGTTACTGTAAAAGATCAGGCAGAGCGCAAAGGGGAAGCCCATGGGCCAGCTGGTAGCCATTTTAGTCGCGACAGCGATGATGGGTCTGATAGCGCCGCCCATGGTGGAGCTGGCCTTGATGCCTGCAAGGACGTCTCGACAGAAGAGCAATTTCTCCCTGGCTGAATCCAACGCGATTGCCGTTCGAAAGCAGGCTGCAAAGGTAAACAGGGACGACATTGATGGGCTGACCCGTCCTGCCGGCTGCAAGCTGGAGCAAGGTGAGATTCCCGCCGGCCATAACACCGTCGTGGATTACTTCGTGTAATGCAAAGCAGGAGAGGAGGGGACTAGCTCCTTTGCAGTGGCCTGGCAGCCCTTGTATGGGATTGACGATTTTGTTGGCGATGGCGGCGACGACAAAACCGAGGAAGAAGCCGATATCTGCTATAGCCTTTACGATAAGAATGGTGACTGGCAAAGTGATAATGAGAAAATGCGAATTGAATTTGGCGACCCTAAGCAGAATGTGTTCCGAGGCTCAGCCTCAGAGGTCGGACAAATTGCATTGGCGACCAAGTCTCCCCCGGGCAAATCGGTTTCTAGCAGTGCCGAGCTTTATGTGCGGGTTCACGACATCAGCGATGAAGATTGCTCCAAAGTAGATGCCTCGGTCAAGCCGTCCATGATCAGCTCCGGAGGTGAGGACGGCGAATCCGATTCCAAGGAATGTACGGTGCCAAATTATGTGGGTAAGACATTCAGTGAAAGTCCCGATAAATCTAAATGGAACGAAACCGGCAAAGGCAAATTTGATACTGATGGCTACCACAAAACAAAAAGGAACAAAGTCGTCGAACAGGATCCAAGCCCGGGCAAGAAGGTTGACTGCGATGAAGACCTTGAGCTGGAGTTCGATGATTGAGGCCTGGACATGAATCTTGTCGCCCTTCTGATCGCCGCCACCCTGCTCGGTATCGGAGCTCCCTTCATGGTGCAGCTGCTCTCGACGCCACTGCGCAGCAATACCGATCTCACCGGTCAGACCGCCGCCGATGCTTTCGCCGAACGGCTGCAGATTGAGCTGCGCCGCTCTGACGGCAATCTCACATTGGATGACAAAGGAGTTCTATCGCTTGATGGCAATGAGATCACCGCACCCGAGGGCTGCAATTTCGACAAAAACAAGGGGGCGACCGGCATTTTCGTGAGTTGCCCTAACGCAGCACGGCCTCAGGACTCTCCTGGCGTCGCCGCTCTGGTCACCGCAGCCCCCTGCGAGTCCGATCTCTTTCCCGCCCCCTGTCCCAAACCCTGAAGGCTCGGTTTGATTCCGCCATGGCGGAGCAGTATGAGCACACTGCGGCAACACCCTGATGACTGCGGACCGTTCCCCTGGCTGTGTGGTCTGTGGTGAGCCGGAGGCAACGCCGGGAGTGCCACTCTGCCGGAATCACCTGGAGCGTTGGCATGCCTATCTGGTCGACTGTGACGCCTCCTGCCGGCCGGTCGATCCTGGCCGCTGGCGGCGTGATGTGCTCCTGCCAGGGCGGCAGACAGCTGGGCGGCTCCCTGCCTGGCTGAAGCGGATCGTGGTGCTTGGGGGTAGCGACTTCCGCAGCTGGAACAGGAGTGACGAGCCCTTGCTGCAACCGGAGGCCACCCCCGATCCCGCCCTGACCCGCTGGTGCGACAAAACGGTGATGGATCGCATCCGTTTAGCCGAGACCTGGTCGAGTGTGCTGGTGTACGTGGGCGGGGTCGTGCTGGCGCTGCTCTTCCTGCTCGTGATCGTCTACGCCTTTGGGCCAGAGCCCAACCTGGCCTTGGTGCAGGTGGGGCTGATGGGGTTCGCGGCCGGGCTCTTGCTGTTCTACGGCGGCATCTACAAGGAACAGCTCTGTCACATGCGGTACCACCGCACCCGATTGACCCGGGAGCTGGTCGATGCCTTCCAACGCCCCCCACTGCACGAAGACACCTGAATGGGATCACGGAATTCGTTGAGCCACATGGTTTGAGCCTCGGGGCCTGGACCTAACCCAGGGGTGCCCAGCTGCCGTGCAATCCGTAGGGAATCGCCAGCGGCAGTTCCAGCACGGCCTGCTCGCTCAGGTCGGCGGCATGGAGGATCACCAGATCGCTGGCACAGCGGGCCCCGTTCCAGACCAGGTTCAGTACCCAGCCGTCGTCTTCTGCGCGGGGGGCGCTGGTCGCGGTCGCAGGCCGCGGTACCATCACCGGCTCACTGACGAAGCCCCGCGGCGCCGCACTCCAGACCCGGCGCTCGCCGGTGTGCAGATCAAGCTTCTCGATCGCCTGCAGCGGAGCGTTGCCCCGCTCACATTCGGCCACCGCCGTCCAGCCGTAGCGGGCATCGAGGCCCTGGCGCTCGGGGTTCACCATGGCGAACTCGCAGCAGCGCTCCTCCAGCACGGTGCTGGCGGCGGTGCGGTGCTCCAGATCGATGCGGGTGCGCACCAGGCGGCCAGCGGGGAGGGTGTCGAAGTCCACGGCGCGGAAATCCACGCCCGGATCAATCGACGGGAAGTCGTCGTAGAAGATCGAATCCACCACCAGCTCGCCTGTGGCGGCATCCTCGAAAGCGTTGAGGTGGTGGAACACGAAGCCCTCTGGCGCTGGCACCACGATCGGCGCCGTGGGTTCGGCGGCGGAGTCGCCAGCGACCGTGGCGCCAGGGCGCGGCACGATCAGGAAGTGGCCCTGCTCGCCTGGCTTGGAGGCCAGGCACTGGGCCGCCCCCTTGAGACCCGCCACGAAGGGGAGGGGGTTGAAGGCCACGGCGTTCTGGAGGAACACGGCGTAGCGCGGCGTGATCGCGAAGTCGTGCAGGAAAGCGAAGCCGGCCACGCTGTCGTGACGGTCAGCCAGCAGCTGGCCGGCGCGCGGGCCGCTGGCGGCGAACTCCATCAAGCGGATCGTGCTGCGCGGGCCGGCCTTGACCCCGAAGGTGACCATGCGGGCCTCCCCGTGGTGCCCGGGATCGAAGCGGGGATGGGCACTGAAGGCCTCACCCTTGCCCAGCACCCCATCCAGCAGCGTGAGGCCTCGGGTCTCGAGTGTGTCCGGATCGAGGGCGTGGGGGGAGCTGGCCTCCCACAGGGCCAGCAGCTGATCGCCGAGCCGCACCACATGGGTGTTGGCGATGTTCTTCATGCGCAGATCGAAGGCATTGGCCAGCAGGCCACCGGGCTTCTGGCTGCCGAAGACGCCGCGATAGAGAAAGCGGCCCGCGGCCTCCTCCTCCAGCCAGCCCTCGGTGCGCACAAAGCGGTTGGTGAGCACGGCCTGGCCCGCCTCGAAGCGCAGGGCGGTGATCATGCCGTCGCCATCGAAGGGATGGTGCAGCCAGTGGCCGCCCCGCTCCAGCCGGCCCGGCCCGTTGCGGTAGAGGGTGCCGGCCAGGTCCGGCGGAATCGTGCCGCGCACGGCGTTCAGCGGCACCCGATCCAGTTCGCCGAGCACATTGCGGAATGCACTGGCCCAGTCGGCTCGGTCGTAGGTAGCTCCCGATCCTGAGGAGGATCCGGGGTCACGACTGGGGGCGAGGGTCATGGGGAGGTGGGGAGGATATGGATCAGGCTGCAGCCATCATCCCGTAACAGAGTGTGACAACGCGAGGGTGCACCAGACGGTCGGTCGCCGCCATGATTCCCGCAACGGCACCGGTGCCATGCAGCAGAGCAGTGAGTCCCCTGCCGAAACGGATTCACCCCCCGGGGCGGCGATCGACTGGGACGCTCTCGGTCGGATCCGTGAGCTGGAGGAGTATTTCTCCGCTGACGCGGAGGGTTTCCGGGCGGCCATCAGCGCTGAGATGGCTGCGATCATGGCCCTCCCAACGGAGCAGCTCGACAAGCTGGCGCTGCTGCGGGTGCTGGAGGTGACCAACGGCTGCCTGCAGTGGGGCTTCCGTCGCGGCGACGCCGAAGCCCTGTCCGCCGACCGCACCCGCGACTGCATGCGGACCGTGATCGGCTTCATCAACGAGCGCTGCATCACCCTGCCGGATGGCAGCCGCATCACCTTTTCACCAGCGGTGATCCGGATGATCGGCGAGGGCCAGGCCCTCTACCGCGAAGCCTTCAAGCGCAACGATGCCGAGGCCCGGCGCCGCTATTTCGCCGCCTCCACCGCCCAGTTCCTCGTCTACGGCAAGCCTCGGATGGAGGTCGCCATCGAGCGGGTCGCCACCGTCTTCGAGCCCCTGTTCGATCGCTTCTGGCTGGAGCGGGGCCAGCGTTGGATCCGCCCATATCTGGCCGCCCAAACCGCTGGCGATTCCGCGAGCTGAACGGCGCTCGCGTGGCCCACGACCAGGTGCTCAGGCCCCGGCGCGCTCCAGCACGCCCTTGCTGCTGGGCACGGCCCCGGCGCGACGTGGGTCCATCTCCACCGCCAGCCGCAGGGCGCGGGCGAAGGCTTTGAAGCAGGCCTCGACGATGTGGTGGGAATTGGCCCCATCGAGCTGGCGGATGTGGAGGGTGAGGCCGGAGTTGTTGACCACGGCCACAAAGAACTCCTTCACCAGTTCGGTGTCGTAGCTGCCGATCTTCTGAGCTGGAATCTGCAGGCTGTAGCTGAGGTGCGGCCGGCCGGAGCAATCCAGCGCCACCTGCACCAGGGCCTCATCCAGGGGCGCCACGAAGTGGCCGAAGCGATGGATGCCGCGCCGATCGCCCAGGGCCTGGGCCAGCGCCTGGCCCACGGCGATGCCCACGTCTTCGTTGGTGTGGTGGTCGTCGATGTGGGTGTCGCCCACAGCACGGATCTCCAGGTCCACCAGGCCGTGGCTGGCGATCTGATGGAGCATGTGATCGAGAAACGGCACCCCAGTGGCGGCCTGGCAGCGGCCGCTGCCGTCGAGGTTGAGGCTGACGCGCACGTCGGTTTCGCCGGTGACGCGGTGGACACTGCCGGTGCGTCCAGCGGCGGAGCCGCGATCAGGGGCCAGGGGGGCGGACACGGGCGTTGGGATGGGAGTGTACTGATCATGCCCAAGTCGGAAGCCGACATCGGGTCACAATTCAGAGGTACCGACCGTCCGCCGCTTGAACGACTCTCCCCAAGCGGTGCTCGCTGAGCTGCGCGCAGGCCATCGACGCTTTCTGGACGGGAAGTCGCTCCATCCTCACAGCAGTCGCGAGCGCATGCTTGAGGTGGAGTCCGGCCAGCATCCGACTGCTGCGGTGCTGGGCTGTGCTGATTCCCGGGTGCCGGTGGAGTTGCTGTTCGACACGGGTTTCGGTGATCTGTTCGTGGTGCGCAACGCCGGTACCCTTTCCACCACCGCGGCAATCGCCTCTCTGGAGTATGCCGTGGCCCATCTGGGCGTGCCCGTGATCGTGGTTCTCGGTCATGAGCGCTGCGGTGCGGTGGAGGCGGCCCTGAACCCGGCGCTGACCCTCACCCCGAGCCTGGCCCAGTTGGTGGGTCAACTGCGTATGGAGTTGCACAGTCTCGGCGGCCTCCACGACCTGGAGCAGGCCTCACGCCACCACACGCTCAACGCGGCCCGCAACCTGGTCGATTCCAGCGTGTTGCTCACCGACCTGATGCGCGCCGGCCGCCTGCAGGTGGAAGCCGCCTTCTATAACCTGCACAGCACCACGATCGACTGGATGGGATCGGTGATGCCGATGCACTCTGAGGCCCTGATCACATCCCCATGACCCCTGTGGTAGAAGAGCGGCCGGAAAGGCACCACGGACGCTTTCTCAGAAGCGTTGCATGCATGAGTCTGCAAAGGAAAATAAAGATCAGGGCGCTGTCTTTTGCCTGATAAGTCCTCTTCCTCTTTCCCGGAGAAGTCTTGCAAGACTCAGCGGCCGTGCGCGGGGAATTCAAAGTGATTCTCCAGTGGGCTTCAGCTCAGAATCACGATCAAATGATGTCTGAATTCTGCTTTCAAGCACTGCAGATAGGCTCAGCTTGCCATCAACATCCGCTGTTGGTGCAGCCAGCGTGCTGGCCTGAATAGCTTGAAGGGCTAAGTCCACGTGGGAAGATGTGAGACTCTGGTATTATTAACTCATTGACCGGCCTTGAATGAGCCCTGAATTACGCCTGCCCAGCCTGATAGCCGCCATGGCAGATAACCCCGATCTCTGGGAAATGGGCCATGGACAACGGCAGGAGGTCAAGGATCTTGGTCTTGGATGGACATACTATGGCTTGACGCGAACACTTCGCCCAAGCTTTTCGATTGTCATCGGCTCTTGGCGCGGCTTCGTGCCCCTCTTGATTGGTCAGGCAATTCAGGACAATGGAAACTCAGGGAGTCTCTTGTTCATCGATCCATCTTTTGTCGACAATCAATGGAAAGATGGACGAGCTAAAGACTATTTCTCCTCATACGGTATCACCTGTATTGAACATCGACAACAGACAAGTCAAGAGGTCATTGCTGAGCCTGAATTTTCCAGGATGGCTATTGATCTTCTGTTTATCGATGGCCTCCATACAGAGGAGCAATGCCGATTGGAGTTTGAATCCTTTCTTCCTCGGCTGACTCCTGGGGCCATAGCTCTATTTCATGATAGCCATAGTCAGGTTATCTCGGAAATCTATGGCAAGGAGAAGAGCTATGCCCACACAACCTGGCGCTATATTGAAGAATTAAGGGGTCGGCGCGACCTTCAGGTTTTTGACCTGCCGATTGCTCAAGGTGTCACGCTGGTTCAGCGAACCCCACAGACAATTCCATCCACTGTGCTGTGATCCAGTTCAATCTCCTGGGAATCTTTCAAGGAAGCAGTCCCATGAGTCCCTGGCCGGTTGGGGTGCTTCGACTCAAAGTTGACAAGCTGCGCCTGCAGCAACTTTTGCACAAGCCGAATACTCAGCGTTTGCGAGAGCTTCTAAGGGAGATCCCGGATTCAAACGTCCTCTTGGAGAGCTTCAGGATACAACGAAAAGAGCAACTAGAGGAAGGCGCTAACTGTGACCCGGTAATTGATCCTAATCAGGAAGAGGAATATGATAGCGTAGGCTTGGAGACAGTTCCAGTTCTTGATATTGAGACATGGATCCCACGCTGGCTTGACGGACTGCAAGTTCGCTCAGGAGCCTTTCGGCTAGAGAAACCGCGGCACTTGAATTCTCGATCCAGAGTAGATGGGAGAGGAGGCACGGAGGATGAATTTCTACGCATTCAAGTCGATATGCAGGATTGGCCAGTTCAGGAGCTGCTTGATGGTCTGCGTTGGTCGATCAAACTTTGGAACCTTGCTCTGAATGATGAAAAGGGTCGGCACCGGCGCGAAGTTCTTGCCTCCGCTCCTTCGAGCAAGCCTGGGCCCAAACCTGCCCTTCCAGCCATGGCTCTTCATCTTGTCGAACTGGGTATGGACTGGCACTTTGAGCAACTCAATCGAGGGATGCCGATGCTCGTCGTCGGTCGTGGTCGCGGCCAACGGCGTCTGTCGCAGAAGCTCACAGATCAAACCTCCGGTTGGGGTCTGCACAGTGTCAAGCAGAAGGTGGTGACTGCAAGGCTGCTTGCCAAGGCTGGACTGCCAGCGCCTGCAGGGGGACCTGTTTGGACGCTTCGAGACGCAATGGTTCTGGCGGAAAAACTGGGCTATCCAGTCGTCACTAAGCCGGCCAATGAGGATCAAGGTAAGGGTGTTGTCACCAATATCGAGAGCCGGGAGGTGCTGCAAAAAGCCTTTCGACGCAGCGAACAGGCAGGCAAGCCTGTACTACTCCAACCGCAGATCATCGGGAGAGACTTTCGCTTTTATGTGGTGAAGGGAAAATTACTGGCGGGAGTGGAACGAATCCCGGCACATATCCGAGGAGATGGCAGCAGCAAGGTTCGAACACTTGTGGAAATGGAGAATCTTCGCCGCTGGCATTCCCCCATCATTATGGAGGGTGGCGGGAAAAGTAGATTCAACCGAATCAATCTGAACCAGGAGGCCATGCACCTTCTGAAGGCCCAGGGCCTCACAGCCGACAGCATTCCAGCCGATGGACACACCATTCAACTGAGCCCTTCCGCCAACTTCAGCATGGGAGGAACCGTACGTGAATGCCTAGCCGAGGTTCATCCAGCTAACAGGCAGATACTGACTAAAGTTGGTAAAATCTTTCATCTGGACGTGGTTGGTATTGATGTGATCGCTCCGACGATGGAAGAACCCCTACATCGGAATGGAGGTGTGATCTGTGAAGTGAATGGAATGCCTGGAATCCTTCCTCATCAGTTGGCTGAGCCGAATCGAAAGCTCATGGGGGAAACTCTCGCCCTGTTGCTAGAAGATTTGGTCAGGCCACCCTTGATTGCGTTCCATGGAGGAGGTATTACTCCAACTGTGATCAACACACTTGCGGATGCACTCTCGGAGACTCATCCCGAGTTGGCTGTTGTTGACCGTCAAGGTCGGCGTGATGGAAGCATCGTCTGGCAGCAAGCAGATAGTCGCAATTTCAACAGTTATCGACAGGCTTTATCCGACCCTGATGTTGAAGCATTTCTTTTTGAGCTGAAGAGCCAATCGCTGATGAAAGATGGACTGCCTTGGGCCAGAACAGATCTCCTGGTTTTGCTTGACGGAGAGGCTCCTATGCCTCAATCATGGGAGCATTGGCTCGTCAGCCGAGCCGAACTTGTTTTGGCATCGAAAGACAGATCTACGCACCTCCCTGTGGGGCCAGCCAAGGTTGTCATGACATCAGGAGAGTCAGCCAATGAGATTGCCGAGCAGATCATTCTGTTGCTGCAAAGAAGACAGGAAGCAAGGTCTATAAGCAAGTGGAACACTGACTGAACTACCAGCTAAGTCGGGCCTCCTGCGAAAGGGCAGAGCGGCTGTGCCGCAGTAGATCCGAGCAGATTTCAACTGTAGAATGTGTTCAATTCGGCTCGATGTCGCCGAAAACCAGCCCAGAGTTTTTCATATGTATCAGCGCGAGCATCGTCATCAGCTCTCGTTTGAGGATTTCTTCTTGCCGTTTGGCGGCAAACTCTCAGGTGATAATCGCTTGATCAAGCTTGCTGAGCTCATTCCCTGGGATGAGCTGGAGGACGACTACGCGTCGCAGTTCTGTAAAGGCTTTGGGGCACCTGCCAAGCCATTTCGAATGGCATTGGGTGCCCTGATCATCAAAGCTCGCATGGCGATCACAGACGAAGAGCTGGTTGAACAACTTATGGAGAACCCGTATGTCCCGCGTCAACCCCCTTGGCCGATCGCTCAACCAGATTGTCGCCGGATAGCAGCCTGAGCAACACTCAGTGTTAGGCCGGGGCCTCCCCACTTTGCTGACCTGGGGCTGGTTCTTACTTTCTCAGGAGGCCCTAAGTAGTCCTTCAAAGCAGTGATTTATCCTGCCCTTTCGAGCAATTGGCTCAAGCAGAGCGTCTCATGAGAGGCATCTTTCCAGGCCCCACCTTTGAAGAGATCTGTCTTATTCTCGTCACTGTTAGCGACATGATCAAAGAAACCACCCGAATGCTCATCCAGGAGATATTGTTCAATGAATGTGAGTGTCTTGCTCGTATACTCTGAGGCTGTTACCCTTGTAGCCTTGTCAAAATGCGCGGTAACAGCAACGGCGTCTAGGGCTGCCAGTGCCTCAAACTGCACCCACCAACTCTTTCGCCGTACAACTAAGTCGTGCCCTTCAATGGAGTCTGGAAGGCAATGAGGCAAAGCGAAGAAGAAGCCGCCACCCATACGATCCCAGGCCCTTTCGATAGTGTTCCAGACAATTGGCTTCAAGGTCCCGATTGTCTCAGGCGTGATTGGCAAGATCACCTCAGCCTGAAGTATCCGTTTGACCAATTGCCAGGTCTGGCCAATTCTCCAATGATGTCCTGGCCCGACTTCTCCAACTGAGTTGAAAAAGAACTGCACTGTACCGGTTGCCCTGTGGACCAGGCTGAGCAGTTGATCTCTTAGTGCCTCAAGTTGGGGCAAGAGGTCTGACTCGGGCCAGGCCTGATGCAGCAAGACCAGTGCTTCGAAGCAGTCCCCAAGCACATTGAGGTCGCATAGAGCATAAGGAGTTCCGACGCCATCCAGCCGATGCCAGGCTTCCCCAGGGTCTGCACTGGTAAGGGGTATTCGCAGGCCGATTGGGAGGGTGTCTCCGACTGCCTGCGTCACCCAGTGCCAGCAGGCAAGGGATCGTTCCAGTGCTCCATCTTGTGGGAACAGCAGGGCCCGAGTTGCCTCAAAGCTGATCATATAGGCCAATCCATGGAGATGGACTTCGGACCCTTGCTGTCGACCCTCGATGGGATTGCTCCACTGCCGCCAGCCGCCGCTGTGAGGATCATGAAAGACATGATCGATGTCGTGTCTCGCTCTCCGGACCGCTTCATGAAGGATCTCTGCATGCTGCGGGAATTGGGCAGCAAGAACCGTGGCGGCCCAGCCCTGTCGTACACTGAATTCTAGAAGCTGTTGACGACCATGTCTCGGTGACCAGTCTGGACCGAATTCGGCAAAGAGGCCGGGTCCAGCAGGGTCAAAACATCGAGGAAACCAAACCTCCAGCACGTGGGTGTGGAGTAGTTGTCGCACTCGATCGGAGTTCATCATTGCCAATGAAAGTTGGAGATCAGTCCGCAGAGGATTACCCTGCATTGGTCGAGAAACTGGCTGACCGACTCTTGCGCCTACCGGTGTGCTTTATTTCAAGGCGCGACGTGATCTCTTCCATGGATGCGTCTCCAACGAAGTGCCGAACATGCCAAGATGAGAGATTCGGAACCGGCTGGATTCGCTTGGCGGCATATGATTATTGCTGCCAATACTCCCAATACTTGCACCATCAAAGGGATCCATGCAACCAAAGCAGAAGGACTCATTGGGTCAAGGATCTGATGCATAATAATTAGCATTAGGAGGCTGAGATGGCAGGCAAGAGTGAGGCCAAGGGAGCCAAAAGGGCGGCGCTTTGTTTCGCCGAATGAGGTGGGCGCCTGCCGATTCTCTGACTGATCTGAGGCTGCTACTTTGCTTGTGGGAACCCACCGCTTTCTTCGGGGTGTCAAAAGTTCAGCCATCGCCCTCAGATCGCACCATCTTGCGAATTGATCCAGCAGAAAGATATCGAACAATTTACTGGGGTGCAGCCTTGGTACGTGAGGTGCGTCGTAGTCGGGCCGAGCAGGAGTGATGGAAATGACGATTTCGATCAATAAGATGAAGGCCCAGCAGGCGAAGAGAGCTTCCGAACCCTTGCCCCACTTGGGCAGCAGGATCAGAATGAAGGGGAACAACGCCTTTGCCCGGCTGCCAATGAGGCGGTCCCAAAGATCCATATACTCACACAGCGTCAAGGAACCGTGACAGCGAGAAAGTAGGAACGTAAACTCTTTCAGTAGGATCTGGATTGTGCCGTAGCACCACCGCACAAGCATCGATTCCAGATCAACCAAGCGCAGGGGTGACCAGAACGCTGCAGGACTCCACACCATCCTGCCATGCATGCCCAGCCGATTGGCTCGGAGGGTCATGTGCATGTCCTCGACCAGCAGACTCTTTCCACATAGTGTTTGACTTAGTGGTGCAATCTGCTTCAGTGCTGATGTTCGCCAGATGCAATTGTGTCCTTGGAACATTGGCCATCCACCTAGGTCTGCGCGGATGAATTCTTCAAACTTTATTCTTTCTAATAGATTTGCCGTGGCTGAGGGCACTCGGCCGAGCGGCTGACTTACTGGAATATTGTAAAATTGCAAGAATGCCAGCTCACCTTCTTTATCAAAAGCCCCCACATGACTGATCAGAGAATCTGCTGGAATGGAGTTGTCAACATCCAAAAACAGCACCAGATCTGCGCTGATCTCCTTGAGTGCATGATCGAGGTTCCCCGCTTTGAACCCCTCAGTGCCACGGCGATGCAACAAGCTCACATTCACTCCAACAGACGTCAGTTGGTGGATGTACTGGCATAAGCCTCTCAGCTCGCCATCATCATCATCACTATTGTCAGTTACAACGAGTGAGAGCTTTCGCTTGGGATATTCCAAATTAAGTACAGACTCGATCGTGAGCCGAACCACTGCAAGGGGCTCGTTCCTACAAGGAACAACCACAGATACAGAGGGAAGTTCATCGACAACAGAGCGGGGTAGTTCGCTCGACCAAGGCCGATCGATGGGCAGCTTCCTCAAACCATTGTAAAACCAAAGCGTATGGGCCCAGGCAAAGAAGCAAGGTGCCAGAAGCGTATTCCCCAGCAGCAGCAAGGCCATACCGGTGGCAGTAGGAGCGGTGGAACAGCTGGACAACGTCCAGGCAAGATGAAACGTGAGGACGCAGAACAGCAAGCCAATTATATTGAAACCAAGCGGCTCTCCACCCCTGCCATCGTGACCCGGCTGACTGAAGCGGCGATCGCCGACCGGCAGCCACAGCCTGAGGTGAATCGGTACCACCAGCATCAAGGTGAGGACCGATGCAAGAATGGGCCATACCATCAGCGCTGGCTTCTAGGGTGTGCGATGGCTGAGAGATCATCGTCGTCCATTCTCTCCATAAAGTAACGATGTAAATGACGTTCCATCAGCTCTTTGCCTGGACCCAGAAAGCAAAGAAGGCCAGAGCTGTCGAATCCGAGGTGTGCGTCGAGGTCGATATTCAAGTACTGCAGGGCCACATGTCGAGCATCGTAATGGCGGTTCGAGAGTGAGCCATGGTGGAGATGGAAGACACGCTGAGGCAAGGAGCCCATTGGCTTTTCACGCTGGGTTTGTGATCCACAGAACTTCTGATAGGCGACATGGTTCACATACGTGAGCCCAGCTGCATTGCAGCCTGCGACGAGATCATCGCCTCGCCCGAGCAGCCCAAGCATCAGGAAAAGGTCTCCCCCACCGCCGATGAAGCGATCCGGTATTCCGCCCAACCGATCCAGTGTTTTCCGAAGGCAGGACCAGGCAAGGCCCGGGGTTGGGATGGGCAATTCCTTGAAAGCATTCTCATCCTCGCGCCTTGAAGACTGCTCACTACTCCTCCCTTGCTCCAGAAGATCTTGAAACCGCAGGCATTGATTGCTGATGATCTGATTCAGAAGCTCCTTCTGATCGGCTACCCTCGACAAGGCATGCCCCAGTCCGATGCATCTTGATGTGTAAGGAGGCTCCTCCGACTCGCTCAGGAACCCATCGGACTGGATGGTTGATGGCAGGTGACAGACTTCGGAAAAGGGTTGGATTATCCGATAAATCTTCAATGCTGAGATTGCTTTCTCCGGCCAGTCAGCATCTTCAAAGATGAGATCAGCATCCATCAATGTCACATGGGTGCATTCCTCGGGAAGCGCCTTGATGCCAATGTTCAGAAGCCTCTCCTTCTGCCATAGAATGCTGCCTCCGCTGATCTGCAGAACCTTCAGGCCAATCCCAGGCTCTAGTTCAAACTGGCCTGATGGACTCCACTCCACCACGACAAGTGGAATCCTCAAGGCCCTGCGGAAGATCTCGAAGATCCTTCGTCGCGACTTCCAACCAAGGGGATTGAAGTAACAGGTCAGGCCCCACATGCCCTGCCTGATCCCGGATGATCCCATCACATCCCCGTGATGCAGTAGCCGGCATCCACGTAGAGCACCTGGCCGGTGATGCCGCTGGCCAGGGGGCTTGCCAGGAAGGCGGCGGTGGCTCCGACTTCATCCTGCGTCACGGTGCGGCGCAAGGGGGCCTTCTCCTCCACGTTGTGGATCATGTCGAGGATGCCGCCGATGGCGGAGCTGGCCAGGGTGCGGATCGGGCCGGCGCTGATCGCGTTCACCCGCACCTGCTTGTCGGGGCCCAGCTCGGCGGCCAGATAGCGCACCGAGGCCTCAAGCGCCGCCTTGGCCACGCCCATCACGTTGTAGTTGGGGATGGCGCGCTCGGCGCCGAGGTAGCTGAGCGTGATCACGCTGGCGCCCGGGTTGAACAGGGGCTTGGCCCAGCGGCACAGGGGCGCCAGGGAATAGGCGCTCACCTCCAGGGCCCGGCCGAAGCCCTCGGGGCTGATGTCGGAGTAGTCGCCGATCAGTTCGTCCTTGCCGGCGAAGGCCAGGCAGTGCACGAGTACATCGATCGAGCCCCACTGCTCCTTCACCCGCGCGAACACCGCCTCGATCTGGGCGGGGTCCTGCACGTTGAGCGGTTCGAACAGGGTGGGAGCCAGGGGCGCGGTGAGCTCGCGCACCTTGGCCTCGAAGCGGCCCTTCTCATCCGGCAGGTAGGTGACGCCCAGCTCGGCACCGGCCCCCGCCAGCTGCTGGGCGATGCCCCAGGCGATCGAGCGGTTGTTGGCGATGCCGGTGACAAGGGCCTTCTTGCCGCGCAGATCGAGGAGCATGCGGAAACGGGTCGGGGGCGATCGTGGGATTCTCCCCCACCCGCTCCCAGCTCGGCCCGGCCCAGGCCAGCGCCCGGTCAAGGCAAGGCCATGAATCGCAGCCAGGATCGGAGCCAACCCCGCCCTGCCGCCTTGGACGCGCGCGCCCCCCATGCCACCGCCACCGCACACGGCGACCGGCCCCGCAAGTTCGCCTCCAGGGCCGCCCTGGTACAGGCGCTGCGGCCCCT
>NZ_JAYGIC010000076.1:0-9786 GCF_034931105.1 Synechococcus sp. CCY9201
GCAAGAAGAAATCCTCAAACGAGAGCTGATGACGATGCTCGCGCCGATACATGTGGAAAACTCTGGACTGCTTTTCGGCGATATCGAGCCGAATTGAGCACATTCTACAGTTGAAATCTGCTCGGATCCACTGCGGCGCAGCCGCTTTGCCCTTTCTCAGGAGGCCCTACATCGCCACCGGTCGGCTCCCCCACGGCCAGCCGCTACCGCCGAAACGCGGGCCGATGCCCAAGGATGCCGACGCCCCCCGGGTTCAGGAAAGATGTCACCCCTCTGATCCGTACACCCGGGGGCTTGAGGAGATGACCAATGCGCCGATACAGCGAGGCCGTCAAGGCTGATGTGAGAAGGCGGATGAGCCCGCCGCAACGCCAGAGCGTGGCCCGGATTTCAGAAGAGCTGGGCATCCACGTGATCACCCTCTACAAATGGAGGAAGACCTGGCGGTTACAGGGGGAGGTGGTGCCGGCATCCGAGAAGGAACCAGAAGGCTGGTATCCGGCATCCGAGAAGGAACCAGAAGGCTGGAGTGCTGCCGATAAGTTCACGGTGGTGCTGGAGACGGCAGGGCTGAACGCCACCGAGCTCAGTGCGTACTGCCGCGAGCGGGGGCTCTTCCCTGAGCAGGTGAACCGTTGGCGGCAGGCAGCCCAGGATGCCAACGCCAAGCCGGTGCTGACGATGGCTGAGCAGAAGGAGCTCGAAAGGCTCCGGGCCCAGGACCAGCGGGAGATCAAGGCTCTCAAGAAGGAGCTGAAGCGTAAGGAAAAGGCCATGGCGGAGATGGCGGCCTTGCTGGTGCTGCGAAAAAAGTGGGATGCCTTCTGCTCGGAGGACGCGGAAGGCTGACCAGTGCCGCGCACCGGCAGAAGTCGATCGAGCTGATCGGCGAGGCGAATGCTGCGGGCGCCAGCCTGGTGAGTGCCTGCCGTGAGATCGGGATCTGCCTGCGCACTCTCAAGCGCTGGCGCAAGGCCTTTCTGGGTGACGGGGACGGCCTTGATCGTCGAAAAGGCAGTTCCTGCCTGGTGGTTCACCGGCTAAGCGAGGAAGAGCGTCAGCGGATCCTGCTGACTTGCAACCAGCCGGAGTACGCCTCACTGCCGCCGGGACAGATCGTGCCGGCCCTGGCGGATCAGGGGCTGTATATCGGCTCCGAGAGCAGCTTCTATCGGGTGTTGCACCAGGCGGGACAGTGCCACCACCGTGGACGGGCCCGGCTGCCGCAGGAACCGCGCTCCGTACCGCGCCTCAGGGCGGATGGGCCAAACCAAGTTTGGAGCTGGGACATCACCGATCTGCCGACCACAGTGCGGGGTGTGTGGCTGTACCTCTACCTGGTGATCGACGTCTGGAGCCGCAAGGTTGTGGCCTGGGATGTGGCGGAGGTGGAGTCGGCGGAGATTGCGGCTGATCTGGTGCAGCGGGCCTGCCTGAAGGAGCGCTATCACCGGCCAAGGGGCTTTCGCGGCCACCAGAGCCAGCCGCCGCCGCTGATCCTCCACGCCGACAACGGCAATGCCATGCGAGGGGCCACGCTGGAATCACGGCTGGAGGAGATGGGTGTGCTCAGATCCTTCTCCAGGCCAAGGGTCTCAAACGACAATCCCTACTCAGAATCCCTGTTCCGCACGGTCAAGTACCGGCCCGACTAACCCAGTAGGCCGTTTGCCAGCAAAGAGGGGGCGTGCGAGTGGGTGGCGGCGTTTGTCGACTGGTACAACCACCGGCACCGCCACAGCGGCATCAAATTCGTCACGCCTCACCAGCGTCACAGCGGTACCGCCACCGCAATGTGCCAGCAGCGAGCCGATGTCTATGAGAAGGCCCGCCAGGCTCATCCAAGACGCTGGAGCCGATCCACTCGCTGCTGGCGCCAACCCGAAGACGTGTGGATCAACAAGCCACCAGAGGAACCAGATTCGATCCTCGCGCTACCCTTAATCGAGGCCGCCTGAATGGCAGCCAAGGAGTGACACCTTCCCTGAAAGTCACTGCGCCAAGGCCCGCATGGTCCGAAAGATCAGAAGCAAGAAGGGCTCCAAGATCTACGCCCAGCGCAAGGCGATCGTGGAGCCGGTGAACGGCCAGATCAAGCAAGCCAGGGGCTTGCGTCGCTTTTTGCTGCGGGGTCTGAAGAAGGTCGTTGGTGAATGGCATCTGATCGCTGCCACACACAACCTGCTCAAGTTGTTCCGGTTCAGGCGAGCACAGCAGCTGGCGCTGGCGTCAACGACGGGATGAGGGGCAACGGCCTTGGCAAGCACAGCCAGGGCTGACTCAAACCCGCCTGAATGAACCTGCTCAGCAGAAGAACAGTGCCGCTGGAGTTCACCTCAGCCACGGTTCGTGGTGGCCAGGGGCCCGCTGCTCTATTGGCAACAAACTCCTAGTGGATGGGTCAGACCGAGCGGACTTCTTTCCTGACGCAGGGGGATGCACTGTACCGCAAGCGGTCTAGTGATCTTTGGGAAGCCCTGCTTGGATAGCGATAATTGTTGCAAACTGTTTTTGCCCTGTCTAAAGTCCACAAGCATGACTGCCTAGGCTGCCATAAGGCATTTGCAGAGTAAAGGACTAATTCTTAAGGAGCTGCCATGTTAAGCTGTTTTGAATTGAAGTCCCATTCGCTTGAGAGCTTTTACCCAGCTATCGTCGGGACCGCTTACTTCCATCTCTGCTCTTATCCATTCCTGAGTGCCGTTGGGAAAGCATGCCATGTTGATCTCTGGGCGGCCAAAATTTGCGAAGACGTTGTCTGAATTATTGTAGAAGTTATTCGAATTATAGTAGCTGGCGAGGTGCCAGTAGCAGGTGTACCCAAGATCTTGTAGTATTTTAATGAGGCCTGCGGATTTTTCATGGATATTATTCTCCACAAAAAGAAGTGGCCGATCACGTGCAATTAGCTTTTGCCCGCCCTCAATGACTTGCCGTTCCATCCCTTCAACGTCTATCTTGATTAGATGTATGCATGGCAGATCAAGAGCATCTAGCGGAATGATCTCAAGTGGTTCGCCGTGAGTGCTATTCTCGAGGCTAAAGCTGCCAATATTTCCGCTTAGCGCAGTAGATGGACTTGGGGTGTATCCAGTCGAGAACTGTGCTCCTAGTCCCTTGTGATATGCATACAGATTTGTAATGTCGTTTAGCTGTGCATTTGCACAAAGCATCTGAAATGTAAGTCTTTGCGCTTCGAATGCAAATACTGAGCCTGAAGGGCCAATCGCCTTCGCTAATGGAATGGAATGCGTTCCAATATTTGCACCTACATCGATTATATTGTTTCCAGGCCGAGCTAGGCGCATCAGCAATTCCAGTTCCTCTGCTGCCCATTCTCCATATAGGGAGACTGAGCGGCCGATGACCGAATCAGATCGGTGATGTGCTATCAGCCCATGCAAAGTCCTGGAAATCCGAAAATAACCTGACTCAAGAGGGGTTCTAGCTAGCCTTGAAGTGAGGCTATCGGCAAAGTGAATAACCCTAGACACTAAATCGGGAGTTGTGTTGGCCGAGAAGCGCATTTCAGTCTCGGCATGTTGAGGAAGAGGATCTTCTATTAGGTCATTCTCATCGATTGTATTCCCAGCCACTGTGTAGCCTCTTGCTAGCAGCTCTAGTTCGCTATACGATAACTGTGGGTTATCGACTAGTCGAGATGCCATCGCTTGCCAGTGACATCCCTCGTCCGCGTCTCTAGTTACCTTTGTTCGTAGAGCCCATTCACCTAGCAATGCTTTGGAGGATGCTTGCGCTGGACTGCGTATAGGAAAATGAGCCAGCCAACAATCAGATATGATCATGCCGGCCAGTAATTCACCGTTCAAGGAGGCACAATGGCTTCCTCTTTCAATGCGGAAGCCAGATGCCATAGCAATCGATGCTGGGATAACAACTTTTCTAAGATATTTTTGCTCTTTAATTAGTCGTGTTGTGATTCGTTTCGTTGGATCAATCTCGTCGAGAGCATCGTCAGTCCGTGGCAAATAAGTCCGCCATTCTAGTAGCCCAATCTCGCCTGGCTGCAATGCGTGCAACGATCTATTTAGGCTTTGTCGGTCAGGTGCGCAGAGGAATTCATCAGCGTCAAGTGGTACCACAACATCAAAGTCTCCTTCTGCAACGCATAGCCGAAGCAGGTTTGTCATAAGCACTTCCTGCTGATGGTTTAAATAGTCAGCCTTGAGTATCTTTATTCTGCCAGGCTGCTCTTGGTGGAGAAGGGAAAGTATCTCTGCGGTGGAGTCACTGCTAAGGTTGTCAACAATTAACAAGAAATCAAGGAGAAGTAGATTCCGCCTGGCAAATACCTCAATTATGTCGCACTCATTTTTGACGATTGACAGTCCAGCAATCCTCATTCCTGTATGCACGCACTGCTTCTTAATGCTACAGCGCTTTGTGCGTTGTCTGGAAGACTCTGTGAAAGTGGCGTCTCTTCCGTTGCAATAAATCCCGAAGAGCAGTCTCGGCGTGCCTGTGACCGCCTAGAAGTAGAAGTCCGCTCCGCATGGATCAGCTCCAGCCCCTCCGCAGGCGCTCTTGAATCCGCCCAGATCTCAGTGACTGCCATGGATCTGGGTAATTAGCTTGGGCATTGTCCCGTGTCAATCAGGTTGATGGCCGCTTTGCATCAATCTGTTCTTACCCATTTTAATGGTCGTCTGGGAACACCGACTTCCTACCGCTTTGGGCATCCTCCAAGCCTGGGGGCCTGTCCGCCGCCAGAGGGGCCATCTCGTTTTCGATCCATTGCAGCCGGGAACCGCGCAGGCGCCGCTGCAGGGTGCGTAGGTGGCATGGGCCGTAGCGCTCCGGGTTGTGGCGGAACAGCCGCTCCAGCAGCGTCTTGGCCTGGAGCTGGGGCTCGGCCTGCAGCCCGGGCAGTCACACCAAGCCTCCATCGGGCTGTTCATAAACACCGGGTCGTTGTCAGCATCGATCCCCCGCAGCGGTGACTGCCAGGAAAGATGACGCCTCTGCTGCTGTTCAAGCAGCCATCGTCAACGTAGCTGGTTTGGATTCAATTTCTCCTGACGGTGGATTGATCCAGACCACCTCCGGCTGACGCCAACAACGGATCGTCCGTGACCAGCGGCGTGGGTTCCGTTGACGCGCTTCCTCATAGACGACAGTACGGTGCCGGCGATCTCTGCGGCCTGGCCGCAGTGACGTTGCTGGGGGTCATTGGCGGCCATCAGTGCCAGCCGCCGCCCCTGATCTTTCACTCCGATATCGGCAACGCCATGCGAAGGGCCACGCTGGAATCACGGCTAGGAGTTTGTTACCACTAGAGCATCGAGCCCCTGACCACGACGAACCGTGGATGAGGTGAACTCCAGCAGCACTGTTCTTCTGCTGAGCAGGTTCATTCAGGCGGGTTTGAGTCAGCCCTGGCCACTCTTGCCAAGGCCGTTGCCCCTCATCCCGTCGTTGACGCCAGCGCCAGCTGCTGTGATCGCCTGAACCGGAACAACTTGAGCAGGTTGTGTGTGGCAGCGATCAGATGCCCTTCACCATCGACTTTCTTCAGATCCCGCAGCAAAAAGCGCCGCAGGCCCCTGGCTTCCGTTGCTACAGCCACCGTTGCCGCCACAGCGGCATCAAGTTCGCCACGCCTCACCATCTTCACAGCGGTACCGCCACCACAATTTGCTGGCAGCGAGCTGATGTCTACGAGGATGTCTGCCAAGTCTATCCAAGCCGCTGCAGCCGATCCACTCGCTACAGGCGCCAACCCGATGACGTGCGGATCAACAAGCCGCCAGATGAGCCCGATTCAATCCTCACGCTACCTTCATCGAGGCCATCTCAATGGCAGTCAAGGAGTGACACCGTCCCTACAAGACTCTGAGCGCCATAGGCTTGATAGTATCAATCTGTTTACGAGGCTACGAATGAGTGATCTAGATGCTTTTCCGTTTTTAACGGACATAGCCTCCTTGGCTCAGCGCCCCGATCAAGTCAGGGGAAGACAGATTCTCAAGAATGATCAGCGCTATCGCTTATCCGATACATGCTTTATATCTCCCCACGCTATGCTTGCTCCGGAATTCATGGCAGTAGGGAGGGGTACTTACATAGCATCATATTGCATGGCAAGAGGGCAGTTATTTATAGGAAGTGATTGCTCCATCAATGCATATTGCGATTTACACGGGCTTGTGATAGTTGGCGACAATGTTCGGATTGGCAGTCATTCGACATTGGCAGGCCAAAATCATAGGTTTAGTGATTTCAGTATCCCAATTAGGGGCCAAGGAACTATTAGGCGTGGCATAGTCATTGATGAAGATGTCTGGATTGGCAGCAGAGTCGTAGTCCTCGATGGTGTGAGAATCGGAAGCCATTCCGTCATAGGTGCAGGCTCGGTAGTCACGAAGTCGATCCCTAGCTATTCTGTTGCAGCAGGTAATCCTGCAAGGGTCATTCGCGATCGTCGAACTTCTAGAAGTCAGTCAATTAATGCCAAATGTCAACTAAAAGAACTGCTTAATCTCTGCGAAAATGCAAGTACTCAAACGCTGTCCTTAAAGAGTAGATACTCTGATCAATCAGGATCCAATCTCTTTTTAGATTCTCCTTCCACAATTCCAACCTTAAGGGCCCAATGCGATGCCATCGAGCTAGCATTAATGCTCAATATCCATGACACCTTTTTCAACCATGGTCAACTCTCGGGCATATCTAGTCTACTGCTCGACAGGCAGCAACCTTCTACCGGAATCTACGCAGAACTCGGTATAGATAGTGCGGCTGGACGTATCTCATTGGCTGATCAAGGAGATCGCTATAATATCCTAGCCGCAGCTTATGCGCTAGAGCTTGCTGGAGTGACCATTAAATATCCATTTTCTTATGTAAGTGATCTCGAGAACGACAAACTAGAACAGCTATTGGGTTCACTTCCTTGGAATGCTAATGCTTGGGCTGCTGGCGGTTGGATAGATATGCTTTCAACGTCAATCAAGTTCAATAATAAGTGTTTCGACTTTTCAGCAGACAAGATGGAAACAATCTGGAGTTTTCTTGAATACAATATTAATTCTAATACTGGTCTATGGGGCAATTCATCCACGACAATCCCAGATCTTCTTCAGTCTGTTAATGGCTCTTACAGAATCTTGAGAGGGGCTTATGCTTTTTGGGGTCGACCACACCCTAATCCACAGCTTGCGATTGATACGCTATTACAATACGCTAATGTACTTCCACTTGACAATATTCTGAACCTAACAGCATGCAATGCTCTTGACGTAGTATACCCATTATGGTACTTTTCATGCCAATCAAATTACAGAAGGGCTGAGATCTGTGATCTTGCTTCTTTTGTGCTACAAAGAATAATCGATAACTGGATAGGAAGCGAGGGCTTTAGTTTTAGCTTAATCCGTATTTCCAGTTTTGGGATCGATCATAGTGGCAGCCTAAAAGGATGTGAAATGTGGTTTAGCATTGCTTTGACCTGCGCTTCTATACTTGGCTTTTCTCATGAACTCGAAATTCACCCAAAGGGTATCCATGCCATTCTGAAGCCGTATTCAAGCACTTGACAATGTCATCTTCTTTATCTATAGCAATTTTATTTCGATGCCATAATGGTGAAGCACCCTTTCTTAGAGGATTTATTGAACATCATCGAAGCTTAGGTATTTCCGAATTTCACGCTCTAATCTTTAGTGAGCAGAGCACGGACTTGGCAGTGATTATTCTTGAAGGTCTTGGGGTAATCATTCATCTCATTGCTGGCCATTATAGAAACTTTGCTTTGATACCGGTTTCGATACTAGACGTCATCAGCAGCGATTATGTTGCACTAATTGACGTTGACGAGTTTCTTTTGCGAAAGCATATCGGTCTTATGGCTAATAATAATTTCGATGTCTACTCTTTTCCCTGGTTGCTCCACGTATCACCATCAATCGAAAAGCACAGCGACCATGTGAAGATGTTTTCTTTATTCCCTAGGGGAAAACAGATTGTGCGGGTATCAAGCATAGCTAGAATCCAGGAACATTCATGTATCGTTAAGCCTAACTGCTCTATTCTGCCATTCCATGAAACAAGGAACCTGCCAATTTTGCATTATTATATTCGCGGCTTCGAAGACCTGTTGCTAAAACTTATTATCAGTGGGAGGCATATTAGAGATCGAGACTCTAGGCTTTACCCGACTGCGTTTATTCTTAAATCTCAAGAAATTGGTATTCCTGTAATTGATCAAGGTTTGTGCAAAATAGATTTGCAGATCCTAAGAAAAGTGTTCCGCGAATCGCAGGTCACAAGCGAGTGGATTTCGGAAGTCAGAACTACTTTAAACCTTATTCTTGAATCAACAATCCCCGATTCACTCAGGTGTACAAAAGACTTTCTTGATGAGTTTTTTGACTGCACGGATGAAGGACTGCACTTGCGTAGAGTTGCACAGCACTTTTATCAAGAAGCATCAAAGCATGCCTTGAATTTCAGTGATAATCCTAAATGGTCCAATTCCCGTCCTAGCAACTCTTCACGTGATCTGTCACAAGATAACACTGTCTATGGCAATCTGATTAGAGTAGTTTGCAAGAGCTCTAGTCTAAATAGCTTCTCGCAGCCTTCAGTGGATGACTTCATATATGTTGAAATAACTGATAAAGCCACGGATCATTTTAGGTCCAGCCTGCTGCCTTATGCAATTGATACTCGTCGTGGTCGGCTATTATCCCTTCAGGTCATCAAAGAACATCTATCCATGCCTTTTCTTTATAGGGCTCAGCGAGAGTTCTCTACGGTTGCAGCTTTTACTAGTATTTCAGACATTGCAACGTCGTCAGAGCGGATATCGGAGATTAGGCAGAATGTCACCTTCGTCCTTTCAATTGGTCGATGTGGATCTACATTGGCGCATCATATCCTGCTGGCTGCAGGTGATGTAAGTTTTAGTGAACCGGATGTGCTGTGCCAAGTAAATGCTTTTTCGCCAAGCCTAAGTCTTAGAATCTTTCAAGGATTATTATACTATTTTTGCGATTGGTCTAGTATAACCTTTCCTGAATCCAATCGTGTCTCTTTCAAGCTTCGGTCTTACCAGTCATGGATGTATGAAATAATCTGCAGCTCTCTTATGAATCCCGAATTCATCTTTATTAAGAGGCAGATTTGGTCTTGGGTCAAAAGCTTTGTCGCTTCTTTCGGTACTGATTATGCACAGCTTGCGAAGATCCTTCTCTTAAACTACAGTGCTGTTAATGGATTGAGGAGAGCTGGTGCGAATTATCGAATCTTAGAGTATGAGACACTCTCAGCCAATCCCGGACAACTCGTTAATAATTCTGTTATAGAACTAGAGCACATCAAAAGAGTTAATTCACAGGAGAGTATGGCTCCCAATGCGGGCGAAGTTGAATTGGAAGTCTCAGCTAGAGAGATATATGAGCAACTTAAGGCAAATCTCCCTTCATGTGTACTCGATTTTTATCAGATATTGTAGACTATCGCGAAACTAGTATTTCCTCTGCCATAACGACTTGATGGCACTTCATCCTGTCTCTCCCTTTTTTCTTATTCTGTCAAATTTATTCTAATGCAAATTGGAAAGCGTTATCTAGTGTGCCGTCCCGGAGATTTGTGAGCAAAGTCGCTGGAGCTTTTCAAGTATTGAGTCCGCCGTCGCGGTCCAGTTGAACGGGGCCTTGGTCTTGTTGTAGGCCGCCACGAACTGCTCGATCTTGGCGATCAGCTCCTTGACGCTGGAGAAGCTGCCGCGCCGGATCGCCCGCTGGGTGATGATCCCGAACCAGC